>JAGLTN010000120.1 GCA_023135255.1 Planctomycetota bacterium | reverse complement strand
TTTTTATAGTTTTTTGTTTTTTGTTGTAGATTATCTTCAGGGTGAACTGGCCATCGGATTTGGCGGTTATTGATCGTTGGCCCTTGGTGTCTGGTTTTTCGCAGAGAAGTGAGAGGGTTTTGTTATTGAACCAGAGGTTTTCTACGCCTATCCTGTTATTGCTTTTTATGTCCCATGTTATGGTGTTGCTGGCGGCGTCTGGTTTTATTCCTATAGCGTATTCTATAAAATAAACTATTGGGCCTATGCCAGTCCAGCCCACGAAGTCTGGTTTTGAAAGGCTTCCTTTGTCGAGAGAATCGGGGGCGTAGTTTTCCCAGACTGTACCTGTTTTTTCGAAGTATTTTACGACATTTCCAAGGTGGTTCATTGCTACTTTGTAAGCGATGTCATTGTAGTTGTAGTTTTCCAGGCCTCTGATTACCATTGTGTTTGTTGGCGCCCAGACGCTTCCTTTCCAGTAGTCGCCTTTGGGGTTGTATCCTTTCTGGTTGGCTGGGGTTGTTGGTACCATGTGTTTTCTGGCGAATTTTTCCGGGTCTAGCAGGTTTTTGACAAGTTTTGCAGCTTGTTGTTTGTCCGCTACTTTGGCGAGCATTGGCCAATAGCCCGCAATTGTCCAGACGTCATTTATTTTTCCTGTTTTTGCCCAGTCGAAATAGAAACCTTTTTCAGAGTCCCAAAGTAATTTGTTTATTTTTGCAGAAAGTGTGTCAGCTTCTTTGGTGAATTTCTTTGCATCCTCTTTTTTGCCAAGCTCATTTGCGATAAAGCTTAGGTTTCTTGCGAACATTGCGACTTCGCTGGATGTGTCGATGGCGCAAAGTGTAGTTCCAAGCCTTGGAGAATTATCCATAGAAGCCCAACTCACTAAATAAAGACCTGATTTTGGCTCCTTGATTTTGTCATACGAATAGTAGTATTTAACCAAAGGCTCATAGACCATTTCAAGGCGTTTTTTGTCGCCGGTGATTTTGTATGATTCGATCTCCGCCCATGCGAGGATGGGATGGTTCAGGCTATGAGGTGTCCCGGGTTGTGAGGTGCCAAAATGAGAAGGTTGGCCGTCGGCTTCGTCGACTTCTCTGACTATTTCACCATCTTCAAGCTGAGTGCAGTAGAAGTTGTCGAGCGACTGTATGCCGGGGATGTAGGGATTGGCGTAGTTGCAGAACATTGTCATGAAGGCGGTATCCCAGAGGAACAGATTTGGGTTGAAGGCTTCGTCGATATAGTTTGAGACGAAAGGTGAGCCTGGTTTGGGCTGTTTGAAACTTTTGAATGCGAGCTGCCACACTTTCCAGTAGCATTTGACGTAATTTGGGTCCTGGTCGAAAATTGGGCGGGGCAGTTTGTCTTTTGTGTTTTGAAAAGTTGGTAAAGGCTGGGGTATATATTTTTTCTTTGCAAAATATTTGCCTGATTCGGCACTTTGGGCAGGTGCGATCAATAGTGCAATTAGAATTGCAGAGACTATAGTAATATTTTTTACAGAGTTGAAATTCATTTTTTGTTTCATTTACTATTACCATCCACCTGGCTGAAGGATGTCTGTTGCCGGGGCGTTCCACCAGTTCGGGTCGCGGAAGTATTGTTTCTGCATCATAGCTGCGATGACACCATCGTTAATGGCTGTTACTAGCTGCATTGCGGCACCGACTCTGCAATCACCAGCGGCAAAGACTCCGGGGATAGCTGTTCTCATGTATGTGCTTTCGCATTTTATAAAGCCTGCATCGGTGAGCTCGATGAAGTTTTTAAGGAACTTTGTATTTGGTATCATGCCGACGAAGATGAAGACGCCGTCACATGGGTAATCTTCTTGGTTTTCGGTTTTCAGGTCTTTTAATGTTATTGATTGTACTTTGTCTGCGCCTTCGATCCGGGTAGCGACTGAGCTGTATTTAACAATAATGTTTGAATTGGGCTGATTTACTTTTTCCATTAATTCATCTACGAGTATACGAGTAGCTCTGAACTGGTCCCTTCTGTGTATCAATGTCACTTTGTCGACGAATTTAGCGAGGTGGAGAGTTTCTTCTATTGCGGTATTTCCTCCGCCGATTGATACAACTTCTTTACCCCTGAAGAATGGTGCATCGCATGTTCCACAATAGCTCACACCGGCGCCTGCGTTTCTGAATTCGTCTTCGCCTGGGACACCGAGTTTTCTGTATCCGCTTCCGGGTGCGAGGATGACAATTCTTGCGAGGTATTTGTGGTCGCCGGAGGTAACTTCTATTTTTCCGTCATCGAGTTTTTTCAAAGCGGTAACTTCTTTGCCCATTAGAATCTCAGCGTTGAATTTGAGCGCCTGAGCCTTAAGTCTTTCAGCTAATCCTGGCCCGTCAATTGAATCTATGCCGGGATAGTTTTCAACTTTATCGGTGTTTATGATCTGTCCGCCGGGGAAGAATTTTTCGAGGACGAGAGTTTTGAAATTATCTCTTGCTGAATACAGAGCAGCGCCTAAACCTGCCGGTCCCGCTCCTACTATTATACAATCATATAAATCTGCCATGTTTTTTCCCCTTTAAATATACAGTACCCAAAGTTCTAAATTTTATTTTCTTCCAATATTTGTCCTTCGTTGAAATATTCGACCCGTTCGGGAAATAGTTCAGCTATTTTCTGCTCGGTAGTTCTTTCGATCACGAAAATACTGTTTTGATGTATTAGTCTTTTTGTAACCTGTTTTTGCTGGTTGAAGTAAACATCTTCGAAAAACTCCGATCCATCAAGGAAGATTATCTTGACTAAGAAGTCAGTGTCGGAGCTTGCTGGTTTGAGTTTTGTTAATAATGCCGGGGTAATCACTCCTTCAGCTTCGATTATATCTACAGTAACTTCATTGTATTTACTGGCAATGAAAAGCTCAAGCAGCTGATTCATAAAAATATCAGGCATGGCAGCCGGGCTTAGATGGAAATTTTCAGTAGCAGCTTCATGGCTGAATTTGGTAACTGTCATTGAAGAAGGTTCGTTTACAACGATCTCGATACTCTTTTTTCCTCTTATAGAATTGGTTTCACTTTTCCAGTAGAAGCGATCAATGGTATCGTTGCCCTGGAAAAATGTCACTTGCTCATTCGATAAATTGTTGCTTCTTATATAGAAAAAAGTTGCCGCTCTTAAGTCCAACGGAGTAACCTGGTCGGACTTCAGATATGTTTCCATGGTAAATCCGATAGGTTTTTTTTTCTGGTTGTTTATAAGAAAGAAGTTCTTTTGTTTTTTTTCTTTTATTAATTTTGCGGGTCCGATTTTTTTCAGATCTGAGACAAGCTGATTCGCAGCTTCGATAGAAGTATTGTCGTATTTTACAGAGTCGATAATGTCGAAAAAGATATTTCTTGCCCATTCGGTTTCATTGGCAATTTGCTGAACTTCTACTTCGATTAACCTGTTATTTGGCAGGTTTGAAACTGCGTAAAAAGTGTGGTTTCCTATCATTGTCCAGTCGAAGTTCAAAGAATTGGAGACAATCTGTCCTTGCTGAGTTATTTTATCTTTGAGAGAGAAGGCTTTTTGTTTCATTTGCAGTTCAACAGGCTTTTGAATCTTCGGCATTCTGTATCTGCATTGCGCCAGAGCAGAGGTTTTTTGTGAAGTCATTCTGTAGATACTTCTGAGGGTGAATCCATCATCGATGAAAACCCATTGTTTTTTACTTTGCCAGCCATTATTAGTCGGGACAGAGGCGGATAAATTAATGTGTTTTAATGTTATAGGACTGGTTAAGCTAGTCCTTGTTTTCAGCATTACAATCAATGCAGCTATTGCGATTGATATTACCAGAATTGACAAAAGAGCTAATTTGTCCAATCCTCTGTTTTTGTTTACGTTATCCATGCCCCAGATAATACCGGTTATTTAATGATATTGCAACTATATGATTCAAATATACCCTTCAGGGTAAGAA
>JAGLTN010000012.1 GCA_023135255.1 Planctomycetota bacterium | reverse complement strand
CAAGGTTTGTGTTTCTTTTCCCTGCCAGTTTAAGCTATGGTCAAACATCTTTGACTGGACTTTGCGGAATTTTTCTTCGATTAGTATCTTTTCCTTGCCGTAGCTATTGAGGTATTCATCCCGCAATTTCTTTAGCTCACTTATTTCGTCCGTAGCCTCAAGCATTAGGTTTTGACCTTTGTACTCTTTGGGGCCATACTTACTCTGTGATTTTTTGCTTTCAGCGACTTCTGCCTTAGGTAAATCAATCAAGGTATTTGCACAGACAAATTTAAATTCAAGGTTAGGCAAAGGTTTAACACCTCTGTTCTTTTCTTTATCGTTGACATTTTCGTCGACAATTAAAGACAGGAAAAACCTTAGCTTTGAAATTTCAACAGCAATCGGCTGAATATCCACGCCGAAGATGGAATTCTGAATTATGCCAAGTTTATGAATATAATTTATGGTCTCAGACTTAAGTTCTTTTTCAAATTCTTTTCTTGCAAGAGTATTGTCGATTTTAGCCAATATCCTTTTAAGCCATTTTTTTGAATCTGGATCAATCTTTTGAAGGATAAGAAGTATCTTCTGTAAGATACCCATTGGGAATGCTCCTGAACCACAGGCGGGGTCAATAATTTTAATGGTATCGAGGGCATTGAGGATATTATCTTTTTCTATCTCGGTCAGATAAGCATCTTCATCACTGTAGGAAAGAAGTGTCACAAATTTATCATCTGCAATGCCGGTTTTAGTTGCCAGATATTGCTTGATACTCTCATCGACCATATATTCGACTATTGGCCTTGGAGTGTAATAGCTCCCGGTGGCTTTGCGAGCGGTCTCCCCTGTTTCTGGGTTTATTTCTGCAAGGAGATTTTCAAAAATACGGCCTAACATTTCCGGCTCGATTGAAAGTTCGACATCAATAGAGGTATTCTCATCAATGGTAAAATTGTAGGTTTCAAATACTTTAAAAAGTTCTTTAAGCCAATCGTCAGGGATAATTAAAGTATTGAGATGTTCTGATATGCCATTAAAAGTAAGTTTATAAAAATCGTCCTCATGAGGTGCAAAAAGACCACCATTGAGAAACGGTATTATTGACCAAGGCTCTTTTTTGAATTCGTTATTGCGTTCATCTATCGGAGTATTCAAAACCTCAAAGAACAAAGGCTCAAGGACAGAATGATAAAATACTCCAATCCCCTTGTTGGGCTTAATCGCCTCGGCAGATAGAAGCTGTTCCGGTAAGAGTGCTATTCCATCTTTTGATTTCGATTTCTTTTTCTTTAAGAACCAGCAGAAGATAAGACGGCCTATGAGCCTAACCGCAAAATTCTTTTTTATCGTGTCATCGGTAGTTTGCGGAAGTTCCAGCAGTCCTTTTCCGGTATCTATGGCCTTTTTGCCAGTGCCGCGTTTTCCGCCAGTTAGAAAAGTAAATAGTGTGGCGATTGAATCGTAAAATTCTTTATTAACTACTTCAATTGAGAAGCGGCTTTTGAGGTCTTCGAAATCCTTTACTCTCCCTGGCTTTGAGAGGTATTCCTGTATGGTATGAAGTTTTGCTTCGGGCCCAAGGAAAAATGAATATCGCCTGGGATTGGAAAAGGCCGTTTTGGGTTTTTTACCTTCTAATTTTAAATCAAGTGTTACCAGAGAAAGCCGAAAATTAGCAGCCTTCGTGGAAATAAATAGAATCAGGGCTTGCTGTTTGCCATAGTTAGCAAGGATACGGAATGCTTCTTTAGAAAGTGTAACACGGGGGTCATTTTCAGACTTATGCTTGATCTCGAATACAGGCAAGTCAAGTGATGGTACTTCACCGATTTTAACAACTTTCTTTGTTATGTCTGTTTGGAAATCAATTGGTTCATTTGTAATATAAAAATCTTCCGGCAGTAATGTATCTCTAAAAAAATCTAAATAAGCAGCTCTTTTATAGGTATCCTGAAAATTCATATTTTTATATTAACTCCTCTGAAAGAATCAATGATTCCTGACCTTCTTCAATTTGTCTTTCCCGTTCAATAATATTAAGCAAATAACCATGGGGAACTTCTCTTTGTAGCTCATCAACCGACTTTTTAAGCGTTTTATCCTCAATAGCACGAATCATTTTGGCATAACGCTCAGGCAACGCATCGAGCTTTTGCAGGATATAAAGTAAATCCAATAAGTAGTCCTTTTTCGCAGGAACTTCTTTGATTAGAATATTTATCTTATGAATTGTATTCTGCTTGGTTTTACTCATAGCTACTTCTGTCCGTTTTGAAAATAGTTTATCTTTCAAGGATTGATAAATTGGCTCAAAGTTGTCTGAAGTATGCTTTGGTTTTTCGGAAATTTCAGCTTCAAATATATCCAAAGCTTGTGGAACCGGTAGTGATTGACATTCGTCCGGTTCAGAGGCATAACGGAAAGCCAATTCACCACCTTTTCGGGCAAATATAACAATTCCAGAGAGGTCTTTTTTCTTGCTTCTGCAAATTCGGCTTCGCTTCGGTATTGCCATAGCGTGCTCTATGATCTCAGGTCTTGTATTTCTGAGATTGCGAATAAAGTTTTCATGCCTGGTTTCGGGGGAAAGTTCTTCCTGGGCCTTCATTTGTTTTTTGAAATCTTCGGCAAAGAACGACTGCAATTGCTCATCTTTCGTCAGGACTTTGGTATCTTCACCCATCAAAGCATGTATCATAGCAATCTTTAGTGTTGAAATACTTTTGACTCGGGTTTCTTTTTCGCCAGTTGCAGTTGGGAAGAAGTTGTAGATAAACAGCTCATCAAAGACTTTTTTATTGATACGGTTAATACGTCCAACACGCTGAATCACACGAGTCGGATTATAGGGAATGTCATAGTTGAATACAATTCCAGCTCGATGCAGGTTGAATCCTTCAGAGATGGCATCTGTTGCTATCAAAATATCATAGTCGTTTGCTTGAATGTCATAGCCTGCATCAAAGTTAGTTCTTATAGTTTCTTTGTTGGCTTGAGAGGAATCTTTTCCAGAATATTTGAATATTCGCAGCTTATCTTTAAGTTTACCATAGAGATAATCGGCGGTGTCTGCAAATTCGGTGAAAACCACGATTTTACGCTTGGGATTTTCCTTGAGTTTGGTTTTAAGTACTCGTTCAAATTCTTCAAGTTTAGGATCATGCACAGAGCCATCGCTAAACCAGTTCTTATGAATGTCCTTAAGCAGTTGTATATCACTTTCTACTTCTTTTATAAATTTTACGCTGACTTCTTTCTTTTCAATGAACCACACGCCTTTTTCTTTCAAGGCTTCGATACTTTCATCGAATTTGACTTTATTTAACTCTTCACTAACATCTTCCCCCGAAACAGTCATAAGCGAATCTACATCAGGGACTTGTCCCTTCTTATAAACTGGCACCATTCCAGCTTTTTCATACCAATCTTTAATAATATTGGCAGACTCGATAAGAGATTTCAATGTCTTTTCAAAAGCAAAAACAGAACTTTCAAAACGCCTCACTAAAAGCCTTTTCATAAATTTTGCCAAATTAGCCTGGGTTTGCCTTAGCAGGTTTTCATCCAGCCCCATCTCTTCAGCAATCTTTTTCTTGTAGCTGGCGTAGTTCTTAATATAGCTTGTAGGTTTATAGCGGGCACCAAGAAAGCCCTTACTTTCTTCCTCAGGGGCTATAGTCTCTAAAGTATCAGTGTAGAGGTCAGATATATCGCCCAATTCGTAATCAAGTTCCTGTGGGTCATTGACCTTGGGAAATTCTATCTTTTGGATTTTTAAATCTTTTTTATATTCATCAATAGCATCCAAATCAAGCCTGGAGCGGCGAATGACAAGTGGAGATAGGATGTTTCTTATTTCACTTGCAACTTTTTTAATACGAGCGTCTATTGCAGTAGCACTTTCTGTCTTCTTTTTTTGTATCTTCTCAATCTCTTTATATTCGATTATTAGTTTCCTGAACTGAAAGGACAGGTTATCAACGGTTTGGATTGTAGAGCGGGTTGGAATCTGGAAGAGTTTAATCATTGAGAATATATCTTGGGGCCGATTGTTAAAAGGTGTAGCCGACAGCAGCATTATTTTATTCCGCTGGCAAAGCTGGTGAAGATCAGCATAATCTTCTGTTAGTTCATTTCTATATTTATGAGCTTCATCAATTATAATCAAATTCTCTTCATCAGATGAGTTTTCTCTTAGTGCCTGGTCAATTTTTCCACTACTATATACCTTAGCATTAAATCTAAAATCAAAACGATAATCTTCCCACTGTTTTATTAGATGTGGTGGTGCAATAATAATCGTTTTCATATTAAGATTATTGGCAACAGCAGAGGCAATAATACTTTTCCCCAAACCTACAACATCAGCAATAATAACACCATTATGCGTTTGTATAATATCCAGTGTCTTTCGTATAGCATCAATCTGGTACTTTAGATTGGCAAAGCTACCACGAGTAATCTCTTTGGGTAACCGCAAGGAATCTTTGCTATGCAGTCTGAAATATTCTTCCAGGACACGCACATAGAGCAGGAAAGGATCAGGTAATTGATCAAGCCATACTTTTTTTACAACTTCATCAAAAAAACTATCCAAGTTATCTTTATCCACGATGGTAACACCAGTTTTCCAAAGCTCGTCGAAAATCCGATATGCTTCGTTATAATTGACGGCATCACGGGAGATAACATTGATCTCAAAGCGACCACGTAAGCCCTGATGGGACAAATTGCTGGAGCCAGTAATCACTGTACCGGGGAACTCTCCGCCTTGGTTGTGTTCTGATTTGTTTTCAAAGATGTATAACTTTGCGTGGTTTGGATGCAGGGTTTTACGGATTTGCAATGTTCCGTCTTTGATCATCTTCAGGAAAAGCTTAAATGCCTCTTGTTTTTCGGCAGAGTCGAAGAAATCCGTATCGTTGAACAGACTGACAAGAGATTTGAAATAATTATCCCTGATTTTACCACGAGGAATAGTAACATCCTGAAGTATCTCAAACTCCTTAATCTTGTTGGTAATATCCCTTTCAACTTCCATCCCGACCAAAATCCTAACTTCTTTACCTGCAAGATTCTGATAAAGTTCCTGGAAACCTGAGAAGTAAAAATAACCAACTAAAGCATATAGATTTTGAGATGATGGTAGAATATTATTTACGACATCAGAAAGCAATCTTTGCTGGTTTGTTATAAATTGTGTTGTCATTTTGCCCTCAATTAAACTGCTTTTTCTGTCTTAAACCATCTATCAACTATGAATAAATCTCTGCCCAAACTGGTTTTCCCATTCGCCATTTTTTGCTGTGCTCCCAATATCTTAACAATAGACTATGCCCAATAATACCCCCAAAAACCGACATTAGCAAACAGATTTATGTTATAAAAAAATATATTCCCCACTAATATTAACCAACTTTTGAGACCTGCTCCAAACTAACCAATGGGATCTTAATATAATCTCCCTGCTCAAACCAAAACAACCTCTTAAACCTGCTAAAAACACTATCATGCTTACCACACACTCGTTTTTGAGCCCTTTTAAACTCATCTGGACTCAATCTCCCCAAGTATCTACAAATATAAGCCCAATTTTCTGGATTAATCCCATCAGATAATTGACACCATACCCTAGTTTCCGCAATAGAAGGTTCTGAGAATAATTTATTCATAATATTAGTTTGTTATTTTAAGGTAATCGCTTTGTACAATCGCACTCTGGATATTCTGAGCATCCCAAGAAAGAGGACCCGTTATTTCTGTTCTGCTTAAGTAACATAATAGAATTGCACTTGTCACATCTAATTGCTGGGTAATATTGATTAGATGAATAAATATGCAATTCCTTAGAACCTCTTGTAATGGCAACATAAAAGTCTTTAGGCTTCATTTCATCGGCATCAATTACTGCAGCACAGTCGCATTCTAGTCCTTTGAGTAAGACAGTTCTTGAAAGACACCGATGCGGTATTCTATGTTCAGAATATTTTGTTTTACTCCTAACCTGAAAACATGCTTCTGACAACGGTATGTCTTCTGAAATAGCAAGTTTAAGACTAAGCTTCATTTCATGCCACAATTGCCATCTCTTGCGAGTAGGTTTATATGTTTCAAAAAACTCGTACAATTCCAGGATTGGCTCCAAGCCTTCTTTGTCTTTTATTGCAATGAATAACTCTTGAAGTTTTTTCTTATTTTCATTTTTAAATTTTGACGACAATCTCTTTTTTACATCTGTACAGTCAGATTTGATAACTGTTAGGTAATCAGTTGCAAATTTAACAACATTGTTCAGTCGTTGAATTCCATGGTTATCTTGGATTTTACTTGCTTTATCAAACAAAACTTTGTCAGTTAGAGGCTCAATAGTCCTGAAGCGATTTTTAAGGTTTTTAGCAATAAAATGAGGTTTGTTAGTATTAGATGGATCACTTATAACAAAAATATCCCCTTGGTTCTTGTTAGCTAATTCATTCAATTCACCACAGTAGTTATTTAACTTTGGATGCCAATAACAACCTATTGTTTCTAAGCTGTGTAATTTCAATGTTTGTTTATTTTCGATTGCAGGTCTAGCGGTATCAAGAAGCCACTTTCCCAGTGCTTTATTGCCAGCATTACGCCAACGCCAAGGTTCATTAGAATCATCAAGTTTTGTAAAATTTAGAAATACATCTGTACCCCAATCAACTATTTTTTCATTACCGAAGTCAAAAATTCCTTGCAAAGGATCGCCAACTATTCGACAAGGTATATTTTCTGACAACTTTAATATAAGTTTATGCTGATCAATTGTACAGTCTTGATATTCGTCAACAAATATTCCACGATAGGATAATTTGAGTATTTTTTTTATTAATTCTGAGTCAAATAGTTTTATTGCTGAGGTTATTACAGCCTTGTAATCATCATTGGTTTTGGGTTCGACAATCAAGATGCTACTTGCGGCAGGATATGCTTTGGAATATCTGAGAGCAAATGAATGTATTGTTTCGAGATGATATCGCCGTGAGGAAACTTCTTTTTTCTTGAGTCTCTTTCTTAGCGAACTAACACCTGCATTGGTGTGTGTCAAAATAAGTTGACGGCTATTACAGCATTTGACTGCATCAGCGATCAATTCTGTTTTGCCGCAGCCAGCAGGAGCGACAATAACAGCTTTTTGTTGTTTCGCAAAATTTTCAGGTGAATTACTCAGCATTAACCCAAGCCTTTAATTGTTCCATTTTTTTATAGAAATCTGTACTTTTCATACGGCTGTAATTATCATCATTAAAAAGCCAGTCACCAAGCATTTCTGCTTCAGCTATATGTTTTTGACCTATCAATGCTTTGATGCCTGCTGGTGTGTTACTTGGTATGTCATTTTCTAATCGTTTTTCTGTCTTAATTTCGTCTGCCCAAGCAATTAGTTTACAATCATCTTCACTTGGTAAATTGTCTTTATCAGAATCCATAAAGACACAAACTTTTTTGTCAATTAACTTCAAATTTTCTACACTTGGTTTTACGTTGTCTCCACCTTTGGCATCAACTACAACAATATGATTGTATGCAAGTGTTTTTTTTATGTCTTCCTTCAACAACTTTTGTTCTAATGCACGAAGTAAGCCAACTTCAGTTGCCCCTTCGCACACAACCACCTTTGGCGATAATAATGCAGTTGGCATACTTCGCACTGTTCCTTGAATTGCATCTGGTATTTGCGTAACAGCAATATTATTGTTTTTTATTACAGAAAATAGTGGCCCGCAGCCCAATTCTTCAATAACTGCTTGGTGATGTGATGTGAAAATAAATTGTCCAGAATATTCTTCCTCAACTTTGCTTCTAAGAATACGCAATAAATGTTTGATTTTATATGGCTCTAATGCTGTCTCAACTTCATCAATAAGCATTATTGAGCCATCACTGACACATTTAAGCTGTGCTGCAATTGCAAGTAATCTCCTGCTGCCCAGCCCTAATCTTCTTGCTGGAACTTTACCTTGATGTAGCGATAATGTGCCAATTCTGGATTTGAATGTTTCCGGATCAATGGATGCTTTTAGTTCTTTTATATTAAGTCCAAGTTCTTCATAACCGATCTTTATAATGTCGAGGCTTGGTTTTAAATTTTCAAATCCATCACGATCAACATGTTTTTTTAAGTCACGATTAGCTGCAAGAATGTTTTTTTCTGCTTCGGCTTTGTCAGTTGTCAATCTCGATAGTGCAGAACCTCTTGTCCATGATAATTCAGAATGAATATTCTCTCCTATCCGAGTAATTCCCAGCTTTTGTCGGTCTTTAAAGGATATATGCTCTCCCGCTGGATTTCTATCTGTATAGATAGACCATTCAGGAACCAAGGATTCATCTATCTTTAATTGGATAGTCAAAACCTTCTCTAATCTATCATCTTCAGATGGATCGTCAACTACTTCCTTTTTAGTTTTATCCCAACCACGCAGGCAAAGACCAAATTTGGTATCTACCCAGAATTCTTGAGGAGGCGGCCTAAAAGTTATGCGTATTTCAATAGCCTGAGTTACGTCAGAATTATAAAAATCACTA
>JAGLTN010000119.1 GCA_023135255.1 Planctomycetota bacterium | reverse complement strand
AGCCAGCTCTTCGTCAAACTTCCAGAAAACGATACTGTCGTCCTCATACACAACCGAGCCTTTAGTTCCTGTCATTTCAAATCGTTTTGGTCTGCCCGGAAAAGAAGCTGTCGAGCCATAGATAACACCAAGGGCGCCATTGTCAAATTTAAGTGCTGCTACGGAAGTATCTTCGGTTTCGATATCGTCGTGACCAATTTTGCTTGTCAGCCCCAGCACAGATTCAACCTCTGCGGGCATCATCTCGCAGAGCATATCAATTGCATGGATCGACTGGTTCATCAACGCCCCGCCGCCATCGAGGTCCCACGTGCCATGCCATGTATCAGAATAATACTCCTGAGTTCTCCACCAGGGAACATATACCGCTGCATATGTCATAACCCCGAACCTGCCCGCCTTTATTGCATTTCTCAATGGGACAAGTGAATCTGCAAATCGTGCCTGGAATATCGCGCCCAATTTTGTGCTGGTTTTTTCGTGAGCTGCGATCATCTCGTCAATTCTTTCGGTAGTTATTTCAAGAGGTTTTTCGCAGAGGACATGTTTGCCGGCCTTGGCTGCTGCTATAGTAGGCTCCATATGCAAACCGCTGGGAGTGGCGATTGTCACTATGTCAATGTCATTATCTTCGAGCATTTCATTATATGAGCCGAAAGCTTTGCAATTGTATTCTTCCGCGAGTATTTTGGCTCTTTCAATATTGGTATCGCAAACAGCATAAAGATTTGCGTTGGGCAAATCGCCAATTGCGAGAGCATGAAAGTCCCCTATTACGCCTGCCCCGATAATTCCAAAATTCCATATTTTCATATTTAAAGCTCCAGTCAAAAACCAAAGTTTTTATTTCTTTTTAGTATGGCTGAGATTCCAACCGCCAACTTCGTCATCATTGCCATTGTCATCTGCGAGCAGGTCCTGATAGTTTTCGATAACCTTTTTATAGGCAGCTACATACAGGTCAATTATTTCAGGCCTGTAGTGCTTGAAATGCGGAATACGAACAATTCGTTTGCTTATTGCTTCGGTGACGGGCAGTGAACCTTCACCTTGTGCAAGGTCTCTGTCACTATTTGCGGAACGGGTCGCTTTGCCGTGGCCATAGATATCCACAGTGTTGAAAACCGGATGGAGATGCAAAGGTTTGTTTAAGCCTGCGATGGCGTCATTTACGCCCTCAGCCTGCAACGCCTGGCAAAACCTTATAGCAGAGAGACCGCCAAGCTGTTCGGGGAAATATAACCCCGCTGGGCAATACCAACCGCCTTTATAATGGCCGCTGTCTTTGGCTGGCCTTTGCGGCCTGATTCCTGACAACCCTTCGAGCTGATCCCAGAAATAGTTCATTGCTTTGTCGATCTCCGCGATTCTTTGCGGGTAGTATTTTAATTGCACCCTGCCGATAGCCGAGGTCATCTGGTTCAGACGGTTTTTGTATCCGCCGAGCGGGAGACCCACTTGGCTTTTCAACTGAGGGTCGGTTATGGTGTCGGGGTCTTCCTGACGAAGGTAATGACCAAACATTATGGAGCGTTCGTAAATTCCCCTGTCGTCGGTGACTAACATGCCGGCTTCGCCTATTGCGAATGATTTTGCGGTCATCATAGACATTGCGCCGACGTGACCTATAGTGCCGAGCTGTTTGCCTTTGTAAAGTGAACCCTGAGCATGCGAGACGTCTTCGATTACTTTGAGATTATGCTTTTTGGCGATCTCCATGATCGGGTCCATATCGCATGGGCTTGAAAGATAGTGGACTACCATGATCGCTTTGGTTCGGTCGGTTATTCTTTTTTCTATATCAGCCGGGTCGATACATAATGTTTCGGGGTCTACCTCGGCAAAATTCACCGTTGCGCCAAGGCTGTAAACCTGCAACACAGACGCCCAGTATGTCATACTTGGTGCTATCATTTCATCGCCGACACCTAAACCGACAGCAAACATTGCCTCCTGTAATGCGCTTGTGCCGTTAGGACAGGTTAATGCGTATTTTGAACCTATCCACTGCTTGAATTCATCTTCGAATTTTTTTGAAATGTCCATGCCTGACATGTTCCCAGCGTTGAGAACTTCAATAGCTGCCTGTCGGTCTTCGTCTGTTATTATTGGCCAAACGAACATGTCGCCATAATCAATATCAACCGTTTTGCTTCCGCCCAGAAGAGCAGGTTTACTTTTTTGTTCAGCCATACTGCTACCCTTTATCTCTGCAAAGAATTAATTTGTAAAACTAAATCAAAAACTCTTGATTATGTTCGCATTCTATTGCATACTATGGAAAATTACAAGAATTGGTTCAAAAAACATGCCAAAATTAAGATTAAAAAACGGAAATATTGTTACGCCTGGGGGAGTTGTTAAGGCTGACCTTGGGATAATTGACGGGAAAATCTCGCTGGAGACTGCTGGTCTGGATTTTGATAAGGTTATCGATATCGAGGGAAAATATGTTTTGCCGGGGTTTGTTGATATACATTTCCATGGCTATAACGGGTTCGATTTTTCTTTAGGCCAATATGACAACGATAGCCGGAAATTTACAGCAGACAACGAGATATTTGAGGCCGGCTTTGATATGCTAAGCGAAACGATGGCGGGATTTGGGACTACCGGGTTTTATCTGGCTACAGTGGCAGCTGGGCCTAAAGTTTTGAATAAATGCTGTCGGGCATTGGGCAGATATTTAGAAAAGCATAAAGCAGGCTTTGGTAAGGCAAAGATTTTCGGGGCGATGCTGGAGGGTAGTTTCTATAATAAGGATATGGCAGGAGCTTTGAACACTGATTTCACCTTTGACTTTACTAAAGAGGCTTTCGATTCGATAGATGACGGCGGGGTTATTAAGCTTGCCAACGTTGTTCCTGAAATGGACGAGCAATCGATTACGCTTACAAAATATCTGACAGACAAGGGTATTATCGTTGGTGCCGGTCATACTAACGCAAGCTGTAAGCAGTTTGAAAAAGCTATGCAGGTTGGATTGAAATACAGTATACACTTTGTGAACGGCCCAACGGGCGGCTCTTTTAAACCTTTTGATAACGGTGGGACGATTGAGGCAGTATTGAAAAATGATGAGGTCTACGCTGAGCTTATCCTTGACGGCTGTCATATCAACCCTGCTTATGTGCGGGATATCATCAATAGAAAAGGGATTGACAAAATAGTCGGGATCACCGATTGCGGATTCATGGCTGGGGCAAATATTAAGAAAGCATATAACGGTGCGAAAGTCACTAAAGTCAGCGAAGACGGCAGGTATATTAGCGTAGTAGGCAAAAAAAATGTGCTGGCCGGTAGTAACCTTACTATGAATCGCGGGTTTGAAAATTTGCTGAACTGGCTGTGCTGTGATATGGATGGGATATGGAACGCAAAACACAAAGCGATGAGCTTAGAGCAAGGACTAACAGCAACAACGAAGATGTGCTCCACAAATGCCTGCAAGCTGACAGCCCTTGACGAGAAAGGGTTGGGTTCAATCGCACAGGGCAATGTTGCGGATATATGTTTGGTGGATATTGTCAGGCAAAATGATGGTTACAGTCTGAACATTGAAAAGACGATTGTTGACGGAAAAATTGTTTACCAGAAATAATCACAAAAACCTGAAAAATTTTTGTTTTTTCCAGACCTTGATTTTCACGCTGATATCAACGAAAAAACTTCCCTGCAAATCAAATAACTATTAATGCTGAAAAGACAGACCCCCTTTTCAGTATCGCTGTTAGAGTTGCTGTTAAGCAGGGCAAACTGGGGGCAGTTGGCAACTAAAAAATATTTTTAATGACGCCATTGCGAACACTCCGATTAGATTCAGAATGTTTTTATGATTAGGATATTATTGGGGGCAATAACTGCTACGCTGGTAAAACACCTTTCAGATTTGAATTGCCAAAAAAAATTGTTTTCAGGAGAACATTTATGAAAACATCGTTAATTTCGGCCATTATGATAGTGTTTAAAATGATTGTTTCCTTTTGGCACACTGCCAACAGGGAAAGGAAATTCCAAGGTGGTATTCTAAGAGCATATTCGGGTTTTCGAAACGAAATTGCTTTATTTATGGATAGAAGCCCACCTGCGATCAAGGCTACTATAGCCTATCGGCTGAAGTCGCTGTCAAAAACAGGTAAACAAAATCCCCCACAATACACATTCTCTCCTACCATCACATTGAATCCTTTTAAGTTTTTTCGTCAGAATCCATACGGATAATAAGGCGTCGGCATTATCCTCGGCGATTGCTGAGAAGTTAATGTAGCCCAAACAGCTACTGCGATGAATATCGCTATTAAAGCCAGCGCTACTGCCGTTGCCCAAAAAGACTCATCATGAACGAGATGCTCAAGTTTTACCGCCATATGGTGCCTGTCAGGCATATGAATTCCATGACCTGACCTGAATATATTCTTTAGATGCAGCATTTTTCTATCCTCCAATTTAATACCTCTATTAATACATTAATAAATACGATCGAGTTAGGCAAATAGTGCGGAAAAAATTGCTGCCGGCAACCATCAACCGTTTGCTCCGATAAAAATGAGAGATTTGCCAAACCTTGTATATTGAGATACGGCATGTGTTTATGAAGAATAAGATAAACAAACTTGTTTCGATAATGGCCACTGCGTTTTATGCTTTTCACATGCCTCCAGAAAAGCCTCGACAACATCAGGGTCAAACTGGCTTCCCGAGCCATC
>JAGLTN010000118.1 GCA_023135255.1 Planctomycetota bacterium | reverse complement strand
AAACTCTGATCGTGGGCTATGTAGGTGCCATCGGCGTAGCTACAGTGAGCGACTCGATAATCCCATACATCGGCGAATACATTCTTGGGATGCAGGCTCATACGCATATTGGGTTCATTGAAGACTGGTATATTGTAAACCCCGCTGCCATTGTCGGCGTTTTGATAGCTTATTATTGGCCTAAAACTCACTTCCCACATGCCGGTCATGTACTGCTTAGCACATGGGCGTCTTCATTCCATATGATAATGGCAATTAACCAGAACCTGTCGCTGTTTATTCTTGCAGGATGTCTTGTGTTTCTGTTTTTAGCTGTCTGGCTACCCTGCTGTGTAAGTGATATCATTTTCCCGCTGCTGATAGTAAAAGCAGAAAAAAATTGAATGAGTTTTTTTGGCTTTTTTGTGGTGGGGTTATTGTCTGTTGAATGCTTTTATGATTCCGTGTTTTAGGTCTGTTAGGAATGCTTTTAGGCGTTGTGATTTTGTGGTTTTGTCTTTTTCTGAATTCCCCCACATTAGCCATGGTAAGGTGTCGCAGCAAAAATGTCTGAGCGGTTGCTTCTGTGGGTGGTAGTAATTATAGCTTGCTTTGTTTTCCTCGTCGGTTACAGGATTGCCTGATGAATCGAAGACAGCTTCACTATGGCCGTCTTGGTGTAGATATACCTCATTGCTGGTTGAGCCGTTGATGTTATGTTGAGCGATTTCGCAAGTATGGCTTAGTATCCAGGCAGAAAACAATAGGAAGATAGTTGGTATACCAAAGACGCAAAATAGAATTATCACTACTTTCTTTTTTCTGCTTTTGGTTTTTGGGCTGGGTTGCTTATCGTCTTTAGTTGCTTGGCTATTGTCTGTCTCATTCATGGCTTGGCCTTATCCCTCAAAGCATTATTTCCTCTAAAGTTGGTATGTGGGGTATTGTAGGTTTTTGGATGTGTTTTTGCAAGGGTGAAAGTTCAAAAAAAGTAGATTCCTCCGCTGTGGTCGGAATGACCAGCCTTTGCGTGAAGCTATGGCGTGGCGGGCGGGATTGTTGGGGGTTGACTATTGGTTATTTCATGTTAGAATGCCGCTATGAATATTTATCCATTAGTATTAAGGCCTATATACAAAGAGCGAATCTGGGGCGGGCAGAAGCTTAAAAGCTTTTTCGGGAAAGATATACCAGATGGTAAAAAAACAGGTGAAAGCTGGGAGTTAGCGGATTTGCCGAATGATAAATCCGTAGTTGCTAATGGCGAACTGGCGGGCAAAGGCCTTAACGAATTAATAAAACAATTCCCGGAAGAAATGACTGGCGACAAAGACTTTAAACTGCCCTTTCCGCTTCTTTTTAAGCTTTTAGACGCTCAGGATGTGTTGAGCGTGCAGGTTCACCCTGATAAGCAGGTTTGTGACAAAATGGGCACAGGAGAGCCTAAAACCGAATGCTGGTATGTTATAGACGCTGCGCAAGGGGCTGTGATATACAAAGGGCTCAAGGCAGGCGTAACAAAGCAGATGTTCAAAGAGGCAATCGAAAAAGGGACCACTGACAAGCTCTTGAATAAGATCGAAGTTGAGCCTGGACAATGCCATTTTCTACCCGCCGGGACCATTCACGCAATCGGAGCGGGGCTTTTAATCGCTGAGATACAGATGTCTTCTGATACGACTTACAGGGTATTCGACTGGAACAGGATTGACAAAAATGGAAATGGTCGCCAGCTGCACATCGAAGAATCTCTTGAAAGTATACATTTTGACCAGGAAGACGACTTGTCAGCTACTACTGTTGGGAGGCTGGTTGATTGTGAATTCTTCAAAATTGACAAAGGCCATAGAGTTGCCGGCAACGAAGTATTAATATCACCCGAAAAAATGAAAATAATTATGATCATTACAGGCAATGGGGATTTTACAGATGTTGGTGGAAATGTGGTAAAATTCAGTGCGGGTCAGACTATATTTATACCTGCCTGTTATGAAGGAGTTATGTTCTGCGAAAATGACTGTCAATACCTGACAGCAACGATATAAAATTAACCTTCTGTCGTTAGAAAAGCAGTTCCGGATAATTATCCTTTTGCCGCGTAGCTCTGGCGGGCATCCTTTATTTTAAAAGCTGAATATCAAGACTATATTACAAACAGCCGAAAAAGAAATATGAATAAATTCAGAATGTTATCAAAAATCTCGTTATTTGTAGCAATAACAGTGGTAATAATCGGCTGCGGCCCTCCCCAAAAACCCACAATAACCACTCCGACACTATCAAAAACAAAGATTAACATCTATCAGCTCGCAAGCAAACTCGATATGAAGGTCAGCAATACCACCTCGACCTACGTTACTTTGGAAAACTCAAAAAACACAGTGCTGATATTCACTTATTCCGACGCGAATTATTATGTCAACGGCAAAGAAGCCGGCAATGTTGGTCCGGTAACAAGAGACAATGGTGTAATAATCGTCAGCGAAGCATTGGTAAATAAAATAAAACCTAAGCTGATAAAAACATCTTCCCTGCCATCGGTGTCTACAACCCCGACGCTGCCAAGAACCTATGCAAAGGTGATGCTCGACCCGGGTCATGGCGGAAAGGATCCCGGCGCGATAGCTCAGACAGGCGTATATGAAAAAACAGTAAACATCCAGGTCGCTCACAAAGTTGCCTACCTGCTGCGAAAATGGGGTATAACCGTAGCGATGACAAGAACGAATGATGTATTCGTCGAATTAGACCGCAGAGTTTCGATGGCCAACAGATTCAACCCCGACCTTTTTGTCAGCATACATGCCGATGCCTGCGATGACAGATCAATCTCAGGCTACAGCGTTTACGTCGCACGTATAGGCTCAAGAGCATCGAAAAGTGCCGCGGGCAAAATAGTAACGGCAATGAAAAACACCCGATTTGTCAATCGAGGGGTCAAAAAAGCAAATTACAGGGTGCTTGTCAAAACCCAATGCCCGGCTGTACTGGTTGAAATGGGATACCTTTCAAATCGGTATCAGGCAACATTGCTGGCACAAAACGAAACTCAGCAAAAAGTTGCTTACTCAATCGCCCGTGGAATTTATGACGCGGTAAGATAGTGGTTAGAGAAAAGCTTTTTAATTTTCTTTTTGGATCGCTCCCCGCAGGCCATGCATTTTCAAAAAGCCTTTTCGCCAGACAATAAAAGCAGAAAGCAGAAAGACCAGCACACAAACCACAGCTGCATAGCGCGTTCTTATCTGACTCATAATTATACCAGTCAAAGCGTAAAGCCCTGCCAGTATATAGCAGATCCTCACTGTTTTTTTCAATGGGATTCCGCGATCGATCATCTGGTCATAGATGTGTCCCCTGTCGGAAACAAACAAAGGCCTATGATTGAGAAACCTTCTGACTAAAGCGACAGCTGTATCAAGTATGGGCAGGCCGAAAACAACTATCGAAGCCATCAACCATCTCGGAATTTGCTCTGCCATAAGAATCATCAAAGTAGCGGTCACAAATCCGAGCAGCATACTGCCTGCATCGCCCATAAATATCTTTGCCGGGTAACGGTTAAAAGGTAAAAACCCTAATACGCCCCCCACTAACGCCAGACACAAAATAATCCTCACCGGGTCCCCTACATCGCTGAACCCCCATGTCGCCAGATGTATTGAAACTATCAGCATCGCAATTGTTATGATAGCAGTAACTCCGCCGCAAAGACCATCCAACCCATCAAGCAGATTCAGCGAATTAGTTGCACCCAGGACAAAGAACACCACAATAAAAGCTTCAAGAACAATTTCGATCCCACCTGGAATCGTAAAACCAAAATAGCCGGTCATGTAATTAATATTAGGTCCTATACCAACAACTATCAGCAGAACAGCTGTGACTATTTGCCCTAAAATTTTCTGCTTAGGCTTAATCTCGAAAATATCATCTACCAAACCCACAACACATGCAATCGTCGCACCTGCCAATATCCCGCACAACCATTTAAACGAGATATGGAAACACTCCTGCCCTAAAAGACAATTGACACCAACGAAACAGCCAACAATCAGCCCCGCAAGTATACCAATACCTCCAAGGTAAGCGATCGGCTCTTTGTGAGTCTTAACAAGATTGTCAGGCTTATCAACAATTCCGAATTTTATCGCAATCTTCTTACAAAGCCATGTAGCACTAAAAGCGACTATAAACGCTGAAACAAAAACAGGCCAAAACCTAAGCACCCATGTCAAAGGCCTTGAAGGTCCTATCAGCTCATCTAATATCATTACACATCTCCTTATAACCATACTTCACTATCATAACGCAGCATTGTTAATTTATCTTTGAACCCGTTACAGGAAATATTACTTTTCTTAGAAAGCAAATGCTGCAATATCCATCCGGGGAAATCCGCTCCCGCTTTAATAGACAACGGAACTCCACCACCAAAACGCGGATTTATTTCAATGAATTTATACTGCCCATCTTCGGTAACTATCAGCTGCAAAGTAATAACCCCTGGTCCGGCACCAAGATGCTCAACAAGCTCAGCTGCCCTTTTCATTATTTCGATATTCTTATCGATCCTGCTTTTGCTTACCTCCCCTGCTCTGACCTCAAGACGAATTCGCGGCACAACACACTTTACTTTCATATCAAAATCGACATAAACATCGCAAGTGTATTCAATCCCTTCAATGAATTCCTGTACTATGCAGTTCGGCACTTTCTTCGCATAAAACAAAAGCTCCCTGCGATTAGCTACAACAGCATTGCCTCTACTTGCGTATCCGTCCCATGGTTTCAAAAAACAAGGCCAATTGATTTTCTTTCTTTTTTTAGCAACCGATGCAGTTACCGTAACAGGTGTATCGAAATCATTCCGGGAAAGATATTTGTAAGTTTTCCTTTTATCCTGGCAAATATTCACTACCTCAATAGAAGAAACAAGCACAAGGCATCCGAGTTTGCTGAATTTATCTCTGTTCAAAGCAAGCTTCTTAAGGTCGAGATCAACAGTGGGAACAATTAAATCTATCTTGTTTTTCTTTACTATCGAAAGTGTCTCTTTGATATAATCTCGATGAGAAGTCGACTTTACGATAAATTTCTTATCGCATATCTGCATCGCGGGGCTTAACTCGTTTATATCTGTTCCATATATGCAGATACCGATTTTGAGCTTTTTAGCCGCGTCTCTGAAACTATTTACCAGCGAAACCCTCCTGCCGACACATGTAAACAAAACACTCAAACTCTTTTTCGCCTTAACCATCGATTATCCTTCGATAAAATCCCAAAAATATTTCCTATGCACGAATAGCTATCATTTAATGATAGATATACACGCCTTAGCCGTCAATTGAAAAGCTGGTGCTACAAATGCATTTTCTTTGACATTTGCCGCCAAAGCATCTAAACTGCCCACTTAATTAAAGGTTATCGACCAGATTTGAAATTCAGTTTAATTATGAAAAGGTGAATAATGCAGGTTCCACTATTAGATTTGAGAGCTCAGTACGAGACAATTAAAGAACAGGTCACCCCGGCGATCAATGAGATTTGTCAAAGTCAGATGCTGTGTCTGGGTCCGGCTGTGGCTAAATTTGAAGAAGAAATCGCTGAATATTGTGGGTGTAAATACGCATTGGGTGTTTCCAGCGGCTCTGACGCGTTGCTTGTGAGCCTGATGGCTTTGGAAATTAAACCGGGTGATGAAGTCATCACCACAC
>JAGLTN010000117.1 GCA_023135255.1 Planctomycetota bacterium | reverse complement strand
TAATTTTTCGTTTCCAATTCAAGACTGTCTTTTAGAAAGGCGAGTATTTTACCGGGATCATTTTCTTCAATTAAATACTGTCTGAAATCTTCGTGCATTATTTTTCTCGCCAGTCTGGCAAAAATTTTCATGTGCGCATCGCCGCTATCCGCATCATCTCTGATAGCAAGCATAATCACAATATTGACGGGTTTGTCATCTATTGACCCCCACTCAATGGCTTTATTGAGCTTTAACAATACAATCGAATCAGCTAAAAGATTCTCCGACTTGCAGTGCGGTATCGCAAAACCATGCCCCAGTCCTGTAGAGTAAACCGCTTCCCTTTCCCAGATCGCATATTCGATTTCCTGTGAAGAATCTGCCCTGCCCGCGATATAAAGTTGGTCTGTAAGTTTCTTAATCGCTTCTTCTTTACTAAAGCACTGGGCATCAACAATAACAGAGCTAATGTCTATCAATTCGAAAGATATATGACTTTTTCTAAACTCGCTCAGCAAGCTGTCGATCTGTTTTATGTCAGCGCACTTAACAGCAGAATCCAAAAGTCTTTTGCAATCAGCATAACTATAATCAGCGATATCAGCTTTTGCCTGAGTTATCTTTGCCGGAGCAATACTCATCTCATCAAGCCCAAGGCCCACCAGCAAAGGCCAATTCTTGCTGTCAGAGGCCATCTCACCACACATACCAACCCATTTACCATTTGCGTGAACATCATCAACGATCTTTTTCAACAACCTGATGAAAGACGGATGATGAGCGTTATAAAGGTCTGCTATTTTACTGTTGCCACGATCGACAGCAATAAAATACTGGAGCAGATCATTTGTCCCTATGCTGAAAAAATCTACTTCACGCGACAGCTGGTCAATTATAAAAGCTGTCGAAGGCACTTCCACCATGATACCCACCTGCATATTTTTGTCGTAGCTTGCATTTTCCTTGTCGAGTTCAGATCGTATCACAGATATCTGCTGCTTAACCCACCTGATCTCATCGAGACAGCTGACCATCGGGACCATAAGTTTTATATTACCGAAATGAGAAGCTCTGATTATCGCTTTGAGCTGGTCGTGAAAAATTTTAATGTATTCAGGATAAATCCTCACTGCACGATAGCCGAGGAATGGATTAGTTTCCTGCGGTAAATCCAGACCTTCGACAGGCTTATCAGCACCAATATCAAGTGTGCGTATAATAACAGCTTTTCCTTCCGCTGTTTGTGCGGCATCTTTATAAACTTCAAACTGCTCCGAAAAACCGGGCATCTGGTCAGCTTCCATAAAAAGAATTTCGCTGCGAAACAGACCTATAGATTGCGCACCGTTTTCAAATGCATTTTTAATCTGATAAACAGAAGCAGCATTGGCAGCAACTTCTATTTTTATCCCGTCAGATGTAACGGCTTTTTTGTCAATATATTTCGCAAACTTTGCTTTTCTTAACGTTATCCTGTTTAGTTCCCGGCTGTAATAGCGTTCCAACTTCTGGTCAAGGTCTGTCACAACAATACCGATATCCGCATCGACTATCACCTTTTGGCCTTGTGATATTTCTGCCATTATATTTTCGACCCCTACCAGCGTTGGTATATTCAATGATCTGGCAAGAATAACGGTGTGCGAAGTTTCGCCCGCTTCAGTCAATACCAAAGCTTTCAGCAGGTTTTTATCGAGAGACAAGAACTGGCTCGGCGTAAGATTGTCGGCAATACAAACCGACGGCACTTTAAGCTTTAGTGAACTGCTGTCAACTTTTGAACCATAGATGTGCCTGAGCAGCTGATGAGAAATATCATGAATATCCAGCACCCTCTCACGCAGCAAAAGACTCTGCGCAGATTTTAACATGGATGTAAAATGATCCGCTGTCTTTATAATAGCCGC
>JAGLTN010000116.1 GCA_023135255.1 Planctomycetota bacterium | reverse complement strand
TCGTTGATTGCCGGTGTAGTTGGTGCCAGGCTGTTTTATGTTGTCCATTATTTTGATAGTTTCAAGGGCGATCTGCTTTCTGTTTTTGCGATATGGGAGGGTGGATTGGAGCTTTTGGGTGGGGTTCTTTTAGCAATTACCGTTATAATTCTTTATATGCGCTACCACAAACTGCCTATACGCCAATATCTTGATATTCTGGCAGTTGCGCTGATGTTGGCATTAGCGTTTGGGCGGATAGGATGCTTTTTGAATAGTTGCTGCTATGGCAAACCGACGGATATGTCCTGGGGTGTGCGGTTTTCTTATGACTCTTATCCTTACAGAAGCCAGGTTCATGCTAATCCTGACAGGAACAGGCTTGAGCCTCAGCTGGAATTGCCTGATGAGTTTTTTGGTTACTATGACGAAACTGGCAGTTATTATTCAGGGTTAAAGCCTTACGATAAGCTAAGCGAACAGCAGAAAGAGCAGGTAGATAATGGCCCTTACCGTTGTTTGCCGGTGCATCCGACTCAGTTGTATTCTTCTTTGAATGGGCTTTTCCTTTGCGGGGTGCTTTGGTTTTTTTGGCATAGGTACGAGGGTAAGGAAAACAGGCCTAAGAAGTATTTTGCCAAACCTGGGTGTACTTTTGGATTGATGTTTGTGGTTTATGGGATTACGCGGTTTTTAATTGAGTTTATCAGGGACGATAACCCTTATGAATTTGACGGCATAACTGTTTCGCAGAATATCAGCGTTGGTATGATTATTTTAGGCTTTGTGTTAATGGTTGCGTTTCATTTAATCGAACCAAAAATGAGAATAAATAATAACAATAGTAACAGAAATTAAATACTAATTAAATCAAAAAGAATCATGGGAATTTACGATAGAGATTATAGTCAGCAGAATTTTCAGAGTCGTTTTCGCAATGCGCCGCAAATGAGAATGACGTTTCCATCTTTAACACCGATGGTCAAAAGGCTTTTGATCATTAATTTTGTAATTTTTTTCGTGCAGACGCTTGGAGGAGATAAATTTCTTACGAGTTGGTTCTCTGTTGCGCCATTTTCTTTGTTTTACAGTTTGCAGATATGGAGGCTCATAGGCTATCAGTTTTTGCATGGCGGTATAATACATATTTTTCTTAATATGCTGGGGTTGTTTTTCCTCGGTCCGACATTAGAACAGCACTGGGGCAGTAAACGCTTTCTATATTTCTATCTTGGATGCGGCGCAGCAGGTGGGTTGTTCTATATTTTTCTTGTTACAGTAGGTTTTTTACCACCTGGATTTTTGGTCGGGGCATCCGGTGCGATATTGGGGATGCTGGCGGCTTGTGCGATTTTATTTCCGCACTTCGTTGTATTTATCCTGTTTTTTCCTGTTCCTATCAGGGTAGCGGCTGTTGCGGGAACTCTTTTGTATATATTCCTGATTATCACTAAATCTCTTAATGCCGGTGGCGATGCAGCTCATCTCGGAGGAATGGTTGCTGGGGCGGCTTATGTTTTCGCCAGGCCTTTCCGGGCAAAGCTAAAACTGAAAAAGCAGTCCCGCAGATGGGAGCAAAATCTTTCCAAACAAAAAGAGGTTCAATTTGAGCTTGACCGGATACTTGAGAAGGTTCACAATCATGGTATGCACAGCCTTACGAGGAAAGAAAAAAACATCTTAAGGCGGGCGACGCAGCAGCAGAATACGAAAAACGGAAGAACTTAGAATAATTTACATTTGATTTTTTTCGGAGAGCTAAGATGAAACGCAAATCATTTTGTTTAGCAGTTTTACTTTTTATTTCCATGAGTTGTTTCGCTCAGCAGAGCAGCTGTTGCAGTACGTCTTCCAGCAAGATATTCGAGCGGTCAGTTTTCAGTAAGGGTAATACTGTTCGTTTGCAGCATGTCTTTGCTAAAGCAGCCAGGAAGGAGCCTATCGTTGTCAGCGTTATCGGCGGTTCTATTACCGAAGGGGCGGCAGCATCCAAAACAGAAAACAAGTACGGCAACCGTGTTCATAAATGGTGGCAGGAGAAATTTCCGCAGACCGATATCAAATTCGTCAATGCGGGTATTGGAGCAACCTGTTCAGATATGGGAGTCCATCGAGTTGGAGCTCATTTGCTGTCTTATGAGCCGGACTTTGTTGTTGTTGAATATGCGGTGAATGACAGAAATCGTAAGATGATCGCTGAGACTATGGAAGGGCTTGTCAGGCAGATACTTTCATCAGGCAAAAAACCTGCTGTGATGCTTCTGTTTATGATGGACAGTAAAGGCCTCAACACTCAGACCCAACACGCTGTTATCGGTAAACATTATGATCTGCCTATGATAAGTTTCAGAGATGCTCTTTGGCCAGCGGTACAGGCAGGCACTATTAAATGGGACGAAATTGAACACGATACCGTGCATCCCAACGATAAGGGACACGAATATGTGGCAAAGTTTATTACCTCTTATCTGGCATCGGTGCTGAAGGAAACCAATGTTGATGGCAAATTGCCTGCGATAAAAACAAAATTGCCTAAACCTAAGACGACAGATATGTTTGAGAAGACTCAATTTCTTACATCTCAAACAGGTTCTGCTTCGAACAATTCGGGTTGGTCGTCGGATGTCAAAGGCTGTATTTATGGAGGTTTCTTCGGCAATGGCTGGTTCAGTAATCGCCCCGGCAGTGTTCTTGAGTTTGAAGTCCAGGGCACAGCTTTCGGCGTTGTTTATCACCATGTAAAAGGTGATACCGGTATGATTGAAATTACTGTTGATGATGGTGAGCCTGTAAAGATCGATAGTTATTTTGCTTCAGATTGGGGCGGCGGATTTCCTAAGTGGCAGTTAGTGGCTAAAGACCTTGGGGCAGGTTTGCATAGAGTGAGTATTAAGCTATTAGAAGAAAAAAATAAAAAGAGCGGCGGTAACAATTTCAGATTTATGGCTTTGACTGCGGCTGGTCAATAAAAACTGCGGGATTTACCCCTGCATTATTAAATAAATGGAGAAGTTATATGACAGAGTTAGCACCAATGTTACTATCAGCGATTATCTGCGACCGGGTTATCTTTGACAGGATTACCGGTATGCCGAGCCTGATTAATATTATGCAGAATATTAATTCGCCGAAGTTTCCGGTCAGACATGCTTCGCTGATATTTTTTTGCGAATTAACAGACGGCCATAGTTTAACAAAAACATCTGTAAGGCTGGTCGATGTTCAAAATGATGAAAAGGTATTGTTCGAGCAGCATGGCAATGTTGAATTCAAGGATGTAAAACAGGTAGTTTCGCTGGCGGTCAATTTGCAGGGGGTAGTATTTGAAGCACCTAGCGAATACCGTTTCCAGATTTTTGCCAATGAACATTTGCTTGGTGAAAGACGGATTATCTGCAGACAGGTAAAGATGCCGCCGCAAGCAAAACCGCAATAAAAGCGAACATGAAAAATTAAATTGCTATTGCTATAGCTGGGTTTTATTTTCATATCATTTCAGCGGCACTGTCGGGGATCCATCCATCGCTGTTGTCGCTTAGCTTTATGTGCAGCCAGCTTCCTCTATGTTCGAGGATGTCGAATTCGGTGCCTTGATGCAGGGGTGCTTTGAAGCTTTGAGGGTAGTTTTGACTGTCACCCTGGCGTGCGATGATTTTTCTAACGGTGATTACGCCGCAAACTTCACTTTGCCCTTTGCCGGTTTCAAGGATAACCGAAGTTAAGAAACAGGTAAACAGCAGTGACGTTATTATTGAAATCGTCAGGCAAGAAGTATTTTTACCTTGCCATACCATCAAAGTCAGGCTAATGCAAACAATTGCAAAGCTTACGGATGTCACTATGAACTTTGTACTAACGGAAAAATCATAATGCCAGAAAAACAAGGTTTGCAGGACTTTCTTTTCTGTTTTGAGTTCGATCTTGTCAACCCTGAGAGTTCTTGCAAAAGCGAGATTCTTTTTAATATTAGTATCGGAATTATTCAGCTTTTCTGCTTTTCGATAATTCAGGATGGCTTTGCCGAGATAATTTTCTGATGGGCCATTGGTGAGATTGTTTTGCATCAGATAAGCATTTGCAAGGTTGTAATAAAGCTTTGCATTTTTTATTTCGTATTCATTGATGATTTTTTCGTAGTAGAGAATAGCTTTTTCATAAAGTTTTTTCGCTTGCTGCGGGGTGTTTGTCGCGGCATTGGCATTTCTGAAAGCTTCATTTGCCTGACTGAAAAGTGCATACGTCTGCTCATTATCTTCCGCTAATACGAAAGATGATAAAAACGAACAAATTATTAATACAGCTATTTTTGTTTTCATAATTGTTTCTTTGTTTTTTTATCAATAACAGTAATCAGATTTATGATTTCCTTTATTTTCGCAGGATCGATATTTGTTTGAACTGAGGCATATCGATATGCATGGCAGTCGGATAAAATAGATTCAAATTTTCCAGCAATTTCAGTTTCCTTAGTTTTTTCAGCGATTATCCGGCAACAGTCGTCAGTTGTCAGCGAGCCTGCGACTTTGTTAAATCTGTCACCTATAAATCCTGTCATTGCAGCTGCAGCTGATTCGTATTTCTGCCGATCATCTGAGTAGTCGATTTTTTTCAGTTGCGAAACAGCTTTTCTGGCGGCAGAGTGCCTGCGTTTAGCTGCTATTTTTTCAGGGTTGGTATGCGTTGCGACTTTAAACGAAAAACTTACCCCCAAAGCCAGCAAAGGCAAAAACCATATTATTAAATACATGGGACTAAAAACAGCCGAAGCTAACGAGAAGTGCTGATTTTTCAGTACTTCCGGACCTTCATAATTGGCAGAGAGTCCTTTTTTTATCGCTTCGACCTGTTTGTTTACAGGCGAAAAGGTCAGACCTTCAACGTCAGCGCCGGTGAGTATTTTTGTTGGTGCAACTTCAAGTTTAATGGGGGCTGTCTTTGCGATTTTATATTTGCCGCTACCGGGGTCGAAAAAGACCAATGGAATGGGGGGGATTTCTGTCACTTTGTCATTATTAGCTCTTATTGTCTGAGTAAAAACTTTGTAGCCTTTCTTGATCACAGATGAGCTTCTCTGATCTGGTATTTTGAAATTGTTTTTCAATGCGTTGACAGCTTCCAGGTCAGGCCATCTTACCGGCTTTAAAAATGGATTGCCGCCTATTTTTATCGTCAGCGTTATCGGGTCTCCGACGCTTACTTTTGTTGGACTCGCTGATGCGGAAATATTATATTTTCCCAACAGGCCATAAAATTGCGATGGTTTTTCTTCCGCTGGCAAAGGCAACACTTCGAGAGTTAAACTGTCAGAAGACACCATAAACTGTTTATACTGGTATCGAGCGTTACCCCAGAAATCCCTGCGCCGAGTGACACCGACAGCTACAGAAGCTGAGGCACTCGAAGGGGGCAGTTCTATCTTACCAGCTTTTTTAGGGATGAGTACTTTTTGAAACGAAATAATTGCTGCATTGGTGTCCTTGTAAATTTTTCTTTCTTCTTTGAGTTGAACCTCTACGCTGTTGATTCGATGTGTGTTTTGCGAGGCGTTTCTGTCATCTGAGGTAATATCTTCAAAATAAAAATCATTGCTGTTGAAAATCGGTACATTAAAGCCTGCGTTTTTGACCTCGGTCAGGATTATCCATTTTAAGGTCATTATCACAGGCTGACCTACATAGCATTTCTCATCGGACAAGGTGACATTTAGCAGCATTTTGTCGGTCGTATCTGGTGTTAGCACGTTTATCGAAATGGGCTGGGTTTTGTACTTTTTGCCGTCATAAGTAACCGTTACCGCGGGCAGTTCAATAGGCCCCGGTTTGTTAACTGCCAGGTAGTAGGTTTGTTCAACTTTTCGGGTTGTTCGGCCATTGCTTATCTGAGTTGAAGAGCTTGTGCCGCCGCTCTGCGGGTTGAATTTTTCCAATGGTGTCAGGTCAACCTCACCAGCTTTGCTCATGCCCTCAAATATGATCTTATAGACAAAGTTCTGTCCGACATAAATTCCAGAATTGTCAACGACAGCATATATCCGCACCTGCGCCGATGCAGCACAAACCAAAGCTACCGGCAAAAGCCAGATGGCGAGCATATATGGTTTGTATTTATTGGATACTTTCATATTACCAATCTTTTTCGACTTTCTTATAGGTAGCTCTTCGAAGTTTTTTTCTTTCTTCTTTTTGCTTTTGTTCTTTATCTAATATTTTCTGCGCGACCATATCCTCTTCAGGCTCATCGGTCGGCTTTTCTTCTTCCTTAGGCTCAGGTGCCTGCGACTGGTCCTGATTCGGGTCATCGTCTGCCTGTTGTTGATCTTGCTTTTCCTGCTGGGGCTGATTGGGGTCAGAAGAAGAATTTTGCTTTTGATCTTGTTTCTGCTGATCTTTGTTTTGTTCGTCTTTATTCTTGTCCTGCTGATTCTCCTGCTTTTGTTGCTGCATTTGCTCTTTGAGTTGTTTAATGGTCATCTTTGCAACTTCAATATTTTTTGAAATATCAGCGTTGTCTAAATCAGAATCTTTTGCTTTTCGCCAATAATTTATGCCGGTTTTGAAATCTTTGATAGCATTTTGAGGATTCGTCTGCGTTTGGCTGTCAGCTTTATTGTAGTAACAGTTGCCGAGGTTGTAATTAGCTTTAGCGGAGAGATTCGGGTTTTCACTTTTGCCCGCCAATTGTTTATACAGATCGACAGCCTTATCTATTTCATTTTGTTTGTACAGGCTATTGGCCTTGTTGAATGTAGGCTCAAGGGCTTGCGGGCTTTGGGTGGCAGCCTGGTCATATTTTTCAATGGCGCCAGCCAGCTCAGCCTGGTGGTAAAGCTCATTGCCTTGTTTGACTGCCTGATGCGCAGACTCGGTAAGGCCGACAGAAGCCATCATCGCAACTAAGCAGTATGATAATATTTTAAACTTTTTTACGTTCACTTATTAGTGCCTCACAAATGATTAATATCATTGCCAGCGCCAGGAATACCTGGAATTTCTCATCATATTTCATAGTGGCTAAGGATTCAAGCTCTCGTTTTTGCGCTGAAGCGATCAAGTCCTCATAAATCTGCCCCAGATCGAGCGTTGTGCCTGGTTCAACGGCGAGGTATTTGCCTTGTGGCGAGGCATAGGCAACTTTTCGCAGGGTGTCGGCGCCGAGTTTCGACCATACTTCCCGGCCTTGATATTTGAGGAAAGTTTTTTTGCCGGTTTCATCGGTAATCGGTATTCGACTGCCTTGGTTTTCATCGCCCATTCCTATAGCGATTATTCTTATGCCTTGTTGACCAGCTTTTTCAGCGGCCTCTCCGGGAAAGCTTTCATGGTCGTCGCCGTCTGTTATCAGGACAATGTCTTTATACTTGCTGGTTTTCTCATCGAATATTTCTGTTGTTGCTTTGCGGATGGCGTCCCCTATCAGCGTGCCGCCTCTGGTGGTGCTTTCGGTGTCAATGTCATCCAAAGCCATCCTTACGAAAGTATAGTCCTGGGTCAACGGACATTTTACGGTTGTATTGCCTGCAAAAGTCACTATCGCAATGCGGTCGCCTCTGAGTGTGTCCATCAGATCGTTGATCGCTATTTTGGCTCTGCCGAGTCTGCTTGGGCTGATGTCTTCTGCCAGCATGGAACGGGATGTATCCAGCAGGATAACAATGTCTCTGCCGCTTCGTTTTACCTTTTTAGGCATAGGGTTCCATTTTGGTTCAGTAAGCGCGATGATAATGCTTACACAACCTACGATGAGCAGGGCAGCTTTGAATATCTGTTTTTTTAAGCTGATCGACGGATTTATTTTGCTTAGTAAGCTGGTCTGCGCGAGCATTTTAAGCATCTGCTTTTTTCTGGTAAAACACCAGATATATGCGGGCACCAGAATAAACAGCACCGCAAATAAAAACCATAACGCTTTTTCATGTCCAAGAATCATATATCAAAATCCATCTTTAAGGTATCTTACGAAATATAGTACAACCGGCAAGCATTTCAATCGCCAACACCGCCAAAGCAGCTAATGCCCAGTACCAGAATTTCTCTTCATATTCGGTATACTGCACCGATTTGATTTTTGTTTTTTCCATGCTGTCAATTTTTTTCACAACATTGTGCAGTGTTTTAGCGTTTGTAGCTCTTCCATAAAAGCCACCTGTCTTTTCCGCTATCGACTTTAGCAATCGTTCATCCAGCTGAGCATTCATAGCTATGCCAAAAAATCCTCTCCTTTGTGCGGAGCCTATGCCGATGGTGTAAATTTTTATACCCCATTTTTTCGCTAATTCCGCAGCTTCGAGGGGAGTTTTTTCTCCTGCGTTGTTTACCCCGTCTGTCAGCAGGATTATAATTTTGTTCTTTATCTTGAAGTTTGTCTCTGTGGCTTCCTGTTCGATTGCGATTCCCTGTGAGAGCTGCATTTTTCTTCGCTGGATTTCTTCTTCAGCTTTTTTAAGTCTTGCAGCTGCAAGGGCGACAGCATCTCCGATAGCGGTGCCGTCCTCTTGTCTTATTTTTACGATTTCGGTATTCTTGAGGAAATTCAACAGTACATCATGGCTTAGCACTACCGGACAGACCGTGTCGGCGTATCTGGCGAAAGTTATCAGCCCAACAAAGTCCCCTTCTCTGCCGGATAGACCTTTTTTGTCGCCTTGAATGAAATCGGCAAAGACTTTTTTAGCCACTTCGAGCCTGTTAGTCGTTTGGCCATAATAATCCATCTTTTCACCCATACTGCCCGAATGGTCGACTACGACCTCTATAACCACGCCCTCGGTAGAAATTTCTGAAAGTGTAGTGCCTTTTCGGGGTCTGGCAATAGCGATAATTAAAAGTGCCACGCATGTATATCTGGCGATCAAAAGTATCGGTCTGAGTTTGACTCGCCATGAAACGGGGCATTTTTTTAGCTGGGTCAGCGTAGAAAATCTGACCGCTGCGGTGCGTTTTTTGCGCATCTGGAAATATGCCATTGCCGGCAGAACTAAAAGCAACAATAATGACCAGGGCGATTGAAATTCCATCTATACGTTTCCGTTCTCTGTATTATTTTCGGATACCTGAGTATCAGTTACGTCAATTTGTTTTTCCTGCGATTTTGTTTTCTCGACAAAGTCCCTGACGATTGTAAACGTCGATTCAACCTGTTGCTGGGCGGGGTGATGCTTTGCAAATTTCACAAGGTCACATTGCTGGAGGAACTGAGTTAAGAGCTTTTTATCTTCTTCGCTCAAGGCAGCTGAATATTTAAGCTCTGCGAGAAACTCCTCGGTGGTTCTTTCCGGTGCGTTCAGCTCAAACCTGTCCTCGATATAATGCCTTAAAATGCCGCTGATTTTTTCGTAGAAGAGTTTTAGCAGGCCTTTGATGAGCAGATTTTGCTTTTCAAGCTGAGTTAGTTTTTCCAGAGCTATTTCGTGAGCCGGTTTATAAATGCGTGCGATGGCAACCTGCTGTTTTTTTCTGGAATAAATGACAGCCATGAGCAGAATGAAAACTACCAAAACTACCAACCCTGCCAAGAGCCATAGCAGGGTGTTTGTCTTCATTTCGACAACATCTTCAATATCAGCAATTTTGACAGGACTGTTAGGGTCAGCTGCAATCGTTGTCACTACCTCAATATTTACAGGCTTGGTGACTATCTCATAGGTTTTCTTATCATCACCCAGAGCTGTAAATTTAAACGTAACAGCGGGCAACTGCAACCTACCATCCGAGAAAGGCTCAAGCTGATAGTTATATGTTCTGACTATGTTATTGTTGGGATCGAGTTGGTCATTTTCCTTTTTCCATTTTACAATAGAGAAATCTTCTAAAGCTGTTTCGATGTCATCGATATCAACTTCATAATCTTCCGGGCTGACAGCAACAAGCTGCATGTTTAGAAGATCAGAAAGATTGATTTTGCTTTTGTCGATTTTCTGAATTGCTGACAATGGTCCTTTTTCGTAAGGCTTAGTTATTTCATAGGCCTTTTGGGCATCGTCGGTTTTTTTCTGCTCACATCCTGAAAGAATTGCAACAGCAACGAGCAAAAGTGTTATATAAATAATATTTTTGGTTAATATTTTTCTTTTCATTAGTATCGTCTGTGCCGCATATGGAAAAATTTTATCAGGCTGTTGATATAAGGCTCATCGGTGCTGATGTTTATAAAATCGACGCCGGTAGAGTTAAAAATGTCTTTTAATTCTTCCATTCTTTTGAGGTTATTGTTTCTGTAAGTTTTTAAAAATTTTCTGCTCGTATCAGCGAACATAAACTGCCCGGTCTCGGCATCCTGGAATTCGACCAGACCTACACAGGGAAGAGCTTTTTCCGCTTTGTCGGATACAGGTGCTGCGATCACATCGTGGCGTTTGTTCAGCAGGCTCAAAGGTTTTTTAAAGCCTGAATCAAAAAAGTCAGAAACTAAAAATATGGTAGCTTTTTTGCGTGTAATTCTGCTTAGATAGTCCAAAGCCATCGAAATATTTGTTTTCCTTTGCGGCATCTTGAAATAAAGCAATTCACGAATCAGCCTTAAGACATGCCTGGAGCCTTTCTTGGGTGGTATGAACATTTCGATCTGGTCGGAGAATATCAGCAGCCCAACCTTGTCATTATTTTTCGCAGCTGTAAACGCCAAAACCGCGCAGAACTCAGCAGCCAATTCGTTTTTAGTTTTTTCTATCGTACCGAAATCGCCTGAAGCACTCAGATCGACCGCCAGTATTACGGTCATCTCACGTTCTTCGACGAATCTTTTTATGTGAGCCTTGCCCGTGCGTGCGGTGACATTCCAGTCGATGGTTCTGATGTCATCGCCAGGTGTGTATTCGCGTACTTCGTCGAATTGCATACCTCGGCCTTTGAAAACGCTCTCGTATTGGCCTGCAAAACTGGCATTTACCACACGACGAGTGTGTATCTGAATCTGCCTGATCTTTTTTCTTATTTCTTCAGGTATCATCTTAGCAAAAAGCCTCGCTAATTGTCACTATGGCACTTCAATATTATCAAAGATGGTTTGTATAATATCTTCGCTCGTTTTGTCTTCTGCCTCTGCTTCGTAGCTTACTATTACTCGATGCCTTAAAACATCCATGCCTATGCTTTTTACATCCTGGGGCGTAACATAGCCTCTTTGCTGCATGAATGCGTGGGCTTTGGCAGCGGTTGCAAGGAAGATCGTTGCACGAGGCGAGGCGCCGAAGTTTATCATATTTCCTAAATCGATGCCGAACTGTTTAGGGTCCCTCGTTGCATAGACAAGGTTGACAATATAATCTTTTATTTTTTCGTCTATGTAAATCTGGTCTACAACATTGCGAACATCCGCAATATCGGCAGGGCTGATGACCGGTTTGATATCGAAATTTTTATTTATCCCAGCCATCCTGTCGAGTATCTGCCTTTCCTGCTCTTTAGTTGGGTAATCGATTTTTAGCTTTAACATGAACCTGTCGAGTTGGGCTTCCGGCAGTGGGTATGTACCTTCCTGTTCGATGGGGTTCTGTGTTGCGAGAACTAAAAAAGGCTTAGGAAGAGGAAAAGTTTCTTCGCCTATAGTGATCTGCCTTTCCTGCATTGCTTCCAGCAGAGCGCTTTGCACTTTAGCAGGTGCACGGTTGATCTCATCTGCCAGAATAATATTAGCGAACAGCGGACCTTTGCGTGTGTAAAACTGATCATCAGACTGACGATATATCTGCGTGCCTATCAAATCCGCGGGCAGCAAGTCTGGGGTGAACTGAATACGTTTGAAATTTGCGCTGATAGCTTTTGCTAAAATAGTAACCGCCATTGTTTTCGCCAGGCCGGGAACGCCTTCCAAGAGAATGTGCCCATCTGCTAACAGCCCGATAAGCATTCTCTCAAGCATATAACGCTGACCGACAATTACTTTGTCCAACTCCGCAAATAAAGTTCTTACAAATTGACTCTTTTGCAGAACAAGATCACTAATCTGTTTTATGTCCATTGCCATTTGAACGACTCCTTAGTTATATAAAACAATTTCGCAACATTTTTTTAAAATTTACAACCCCAAAATTCCGGCCTTTGGAAAATGTAATTATACAAATTTACGCATCTTTTCCTGAAAAGTTCTTATTATCATAAATTTGGGGGGAATTTCAACCCTTCAAACAAATATTGTAAAAGAAAAAATCCAGCTGTCAATCTAATGAAAAACAGCTGGATTTTGTTGTAAAGTTTTTTTGCCTGTTATTATTCATCTTTTTCAGGCGGCATCGGGGCTTTTGAAATGTCAAATCTAAGCTGACATCTCATGCACCTCGCAGCCTCTTTTAAAGCAGTTTCTTCATCGAAACCGAGTTCCACCTGGTCAAAGTCTTTCTTTCTTTCATCGCCCGGGCGAGCTTCCATTTTAGCTCTGTCTTTATAGGCAAATTTTTCTCGTCTGCCGATCCATGGTGAGTTTTCTTCATCAGGGATATATTTCTGGTCAATTCGGCCGTCACCGCCCAGATACTGGTCTATAGATGCAGCGGCATTTCTTCCGCCTGCGATGGCTTTGATCACCGATGCCGGTCCGCTTGAAACATCACCGGCAGCAAAGACACCTTTTTTCGAAGTCTCTGTGGTTCTTTCATCAGAGTTTACAAAACCTCTTCTGTCCTGTTCCACAGCAAATTCTTTCGGGATAGTTGAACGCTGACCAATAGCGATTATAAGTCTGTCGAGTTCAAGTATAAATTCACTGCCTTCGATGGGGACAGGTCTTCTTCTGCCGCTGTCATCGGGTTTGCCAAGTTTCATCCTTATACACTCAACCTGAAGTTTATCTGCAGGTGTAATTTTTTGCGGATTAACCAGGAATTCGATTTTAATACCTTCTTCAAGTGCTTCTTCAATCTCTTCAACAGCAGCAGGCATTTCCTCGCGTGTTCTTCTATATATGATGACAACTTCATCGGCGCCTGTTCTAAGTGCACACCTTGCAGCGTCGATCGCGACGTTACCGCCGCCGACAACACCAACTTTGCCGGTGAGGTCGACTTTTTCGTCAAGATTTACAGGCTTTAATATACTCATACCGTCCATAACCCTGGGGTCGTCTTCACCTTCGAGGCCCATAGTCATCCCGTTTGTCGCACCGACTGCAATGAATACCGCGTCGAAGCCTTGCTCGAAGAGCTTATCAACCGAGTCAACTTTTGTGTTTGTCTTAATTTCAACGCCGATATCCGCAATGTCTTCGATCTCTTTATCGAGTACCTCTTCGGGCAGTCTGTATTTCGGGATACCGATCCTCAATGTGCCGCCCGCTTTTGGCAGAGCTTCAAAAATTGTAACCGAATGACCTTTTTTGCGGAGGAACCAACCTGCTGTCAACCCCGCAGGCCCAGAGCCTATAACCGCAACTTTTTTGCCCGTATCGTCGGCAACTTCTACCAGTTTTTTCCATCTGCCGGTATCTTTTTCCGCTACAAATCTTTTTAGCGCTTTGATAGCTATCGGGTCGTTTAGCTCGTTTCTCCTGCAGGACTGTTCACATGGATGGTCGCAAACACAGCCACGTGTGTGCGGGAACGGTGCGATCTGGCGAATGACTTCGAC
>JAGLTN010000115.1 GCA_023135255.1 Planctomycetota bacterium | reverse complement strand
AAATAAGTTATAAAAAACTAAACTAGTCTTTCTCAACTAAAAGTCGTATAAAAAAGTAGGATTTTAACACATTCCTATTGCAAAGAGTAAGCTTTTGCATATCATAGCCAATATGGCTAAAATTCAAATTGGTAAAGGTCGAAGTCAAATCGAAAATACTTTTGAAGGCTTACGAATAACTATTCCTTCAAAGAAGAATTATTTTCTCATTTTCTTCATCGGCTTTTGGCTCATAGGCTGGGGATTTGGTGAAGTAACGGTGCTCTTTCAAATATTCAGGCCTGAAATGGGTGCAGTTAAATTGTTTATGTTAGCTTGGCTCGGAGCTTGGACAGTTGGTGGTGCTTTTGCCATTTATGTTTGGCTCTGGAACGTAAATGGTAAGGAAATAATTAACGTTTCATCTACTGAATTTCAGATATTGAGAACTGTTGCAGGGTTAGCTCGTAGCAAAGAGTATGATGTTGCATCAATTGCTAATTTAAGGAGTCAGCTTCAAACCAGGTCAATGTTCGGCTCCGCAAATGGTATGGAATTCTGTGGCATCTCTGGCGGTTCAATTGCTTTTGACTATGGCCATAGTACTCATAGGTTTGGGGCGAAGTTAGATGAAGCCGAGGCACAGCATATTGTTTCAACAATCAAAAATAAATTTCCTCGGCTATAATCCGAGGAACTGAACTGAAACGCCGCACAAAAATATTGCCGCCCCTGCCGTCATGTGGGTATATCGCTGCAATTTAGAAACTGGAACAAAGCTTATTCCAAAAGTTGAAACCAGAACAACACCCAGCATACACCCAATCGTGATAATACTGAAAACAGCAGTAACCATCGCCACGCCGAAAATACTTTCTTTTGCCGCTGGATACATCAATAGAGGAATCAAAGGCTCGCATGGACCAAAAATAAATATTGTAAATAACACCCAGGGCGTAATGCTTTTGGTGTTTTTCTGTGCATGAACGTGCAGGTGTTCATCGTTGTGAACATGTACATGCTCATGAGTAGTTTTGTTGCTATGAAAATGAGAGTGCTGATGCGGTTTATTTCTGATTGCTTTCTTTATGCCCCACACAAAGTAGACAAAACCAAAAGCGATGAGTCCCCAGGCAGCCATATTGCCTCGAAAAGATTCAAACACAACCAGTTTTTTAACCGCCAGCCCAAATGCAATTCCGACGATGCCCAGCAGCACCGAACTAAATACATGACCAAGCCCGCAAACAAATGTGATCAATGCAGTTTTACGCAATGACCACTTCCTCGACTGAGCCATCATAATGAAAGGCAGGTAGTGGTCTGGCCCAAACAATGTATGAAAAAAACCAATAGATCCAGCAGTTAGTATAAGAACCGACAATTCGTATGACATAATCAATTACCTTTATAAATTACAACAATATGCGCATAAAAGTATCAAATTAGTGCTACCAAGTCAAGAGTAATAGACCTCGTAACTATTAATAATGTCTACTTGTTCGTAATTAAGATTTGATTTTAAAAGGAACAACAGATGTCCGGCAAAAACCGTCTTTAGTATCAGAGAAATAAAATTAGTCTCGGCTATTGATAACCCTGCGATACAAAACCGCTGCTCCGAAGATCATTGTGCTGACGATAACGATGCATGCACCTGTAGGCAGGTCGAAGAAATATGATATCCCAAAGCCGATCATTGTTGTCGCTACTCCCAAAGTGATTGACATTATCACTACCCATCGATGTCCCCTGCACAATTGGTAGGCAGAAGCAGCTGGATTGGTTATCAGACTGAATATCATCAACCCGCCGATCAATGGGAGATTGACTGCTAAGATAATTCCGCAAAGACCAAGGAACGAACAATACACAAAACCGCTATGTACCCCGGTAGCTTGCGCCATCGACCTGCTGAAAAGTAAGACTTTCATTTCTTTATTAAAAAGCCATACAAAAACCGCAAGTATCAAAGCAAAAATTGTTATCACTATCGCTTTTTCTTTTTGCACATATAAAATACTGCCCCAAAGCAGTGACAAAACTTCACTTCTGCTTCCGGTGACGAGTCCCATCCCTAAAAATGTAAGCCCGAGCATCAATGAAAATAATATTGCCAGCCCAACGTTAGTATCCAGTTTTGTTTTGCCGGGTTTGATAGCGGTTAACGATACCGCTGTCGCTACCGAAGCTACCAAAGCTCCAGCTGTCGGGTTAATTCCCAAAACCGAAGCCCAGATGGTACCCGCCATTGCAGCATGTGAGATACACGTTCCTATAAAAGGCATACGCATACCAACGATGTAAACTCCAAGCAGTCCACAACTGGCTCCTGCGATTGCGCCCGCATATATCACTAAATAAAAAAAAGGATCCATCGCTTAGTTAAATACCTTTATTAATAATATAATCCCTGCCGCCGATTTTTACTGTTTCCATTTCGCATTGATACGCATCCCTGATAGCCTGCGAATTAATCACTTTTTCTTTATCGCCATCGGCAACAACCTTACCATCATGCAGAAGTATGACCCTGTTGCAGCTTTGAGGCAAAAGGTTGATCTCATGGCAAACCATCAAAACCGTCATCTTGTTGGTCTGGTAAAGCTTGTCGATCATTTCTGTTATCTGGTATTTCCAGTTAAAATCCAGATTACTGCAAGGCTCATCGAACATTAAAACACCAGGCTCTGTTGCCATAGCCCTTGCGATAAGAACTTTCTGCTGCTGGCCTCCGGAAAGTGACCTGAAAGTCTGTTTCTTTCTGTCCGAAAGTCCAACCTGACCGATCCAGTAGTCAATGGTTTCACGGTCATTGCTGTTTAGCCGTCGCAACAAAGGTTTTGAAGCTGTCGGCCCCATCGCAACTACTTCGCTAACAGTAAAAGGCAACTCCGCATTATATTCAGCGGACTGTGGAATATAGCCTATATGTTTTCGAAGATTACTCTGCCTCCACCCTGTCGCCTTATATATATCAATATCGTTAAATACTACCGAGCCTTGATTCGGCTTTATCAGCCCGCAGCAAACTTTCATAAGCGTACTCTTGCCCGCACCGTTTGTCCCTGTTATCGCGATAAATTCTCCAGAGCCGATGTTAAGTTCTCCAACATCAAGTATCTTTCTCCCACCAGCAGCAACTTGCACCTGTGATATTTTCAAGGACACAGCTTTCATTGGACTCTCTCCAGCAGCTGGTTTAAATTAGCACTGATAAGCTCATCATAATTTGTCTCAGGAAAATTGCTGAATACTATGACTTCCCCGCCAAGTCTGTCAGCCAATGCTTTTGCCAAAGCGGTTCCTTCCTGCTTATTAGCGATAACGAATCTTATTGTTTGTTCCTTAGTCTTGTCAAGGCTTTGCTGTATATTACTTATTGACTCAGTATCAACCCCCGCAAACGTTGCAACAACATCAAGCCCAAGGGATTTTGCAAACAGCTCCTGATGACGCGAGCATACTACTTTTTCGCCTTTCAGCTTAGCCTGAGTTATTTTTTCACCGATTTGCTTTTCCAACGTAGTAAGTCTTTGCTTTATCGCTTCCATCTTTTTAGTCAGGTTATCTTTTTCTGCTGGGTAAGCTTTTAATAAAGCTTCAAATGTATCTTTGCATGTCTGCAAATAACTGCTTGGCAGACACATCCCCGGCAAAGCTGATACCGCGTAAAACTCCACGCCGTGCTGCTTAACCCTGACCATTGATTTTTCTATTGCCTCTTGCCAGTCAAAATATAAAAGCATCTTACATTTACAAAGTTTTGTGAGCTGTCCCGGCGAAACATCGAAATGCCCCGGACACATCCCAGGTGAAGTTAAACAGAAAATACTTTTATCATTGCCTAAGAAATCCTGCACAGCACTTCGGATATAAGTATTAGTAACAGCGATTTCAGCGGTGTTTTCGTTATCATTTATTTTATCGCAGCCGGTAAAAGCTAAAAAAACAGATAGTATCATTAGATTAGCAAATTGTAGTTGTTTCATCTGTGGGCAAATGTTCCTATATGGTGACCATTTTTATTAAGACGCATTCTCGTGATTATGCCGGACTTTGTTTTTTGAGAGTATTGAAACTTGTCCAGTACAGGGAAACCGCCTTTAAGATCGAATCCTTTTTCCTCAAGACTGTTTTTGTCAAACCTTGGCCCAACGCTGAAGATTACCCATGATATTGGTGACTCTTTAGTGTTTTTATATTTGACCAAAGGTCCAATTTCACTGGTTGGAAATGTTTTTGGAATATATAAATACTGATTATTTAAAGGTGTTCCGGTATAATCATACAAAGGGCCGACAGCAATATACTTATATGCTACCTCTTTCCAGTACCTGTCATGAATCTTAGCATAAGTGACATTGCCTTCCTGACCCATCGTCAAGTATCCGCTTTTTACTAATTCTTTCGGCAACGCAAAAACATGTTTGCGAGCCTGGGGGTTGCAGTCTGCCCTCGTTGGGGGGAAAAGATCGTTGTTATCAAAGCTGTAGCTTTCCAGTGCCAAGGCGATTTGACTTAGTTCAGCGTTTACCACGACGATTTTTGCCTGCTGACGTGCCCTTAGCAATGCCGGGCAAAGTATCCCCATCAGCAAAGCGATTATCGCAATAACAACAAGCAGCTCAACTAAACTAAAGCCTTTTTTTACCATACAATTTTTATTAAAAGATTAAATATACCCTTAAAGGGTAGTAAGTATTCGCGAACAAATCCATAACTTCTTATTTTCAAGTTATTTACCCGCGGATAAACAGAAAAATTCAATTGGGATCAGTATATTTTAATCATTACATCCATCTGAACCCGGAATGCATTTTAACCAATTTTCCGCAAGTTCCGCCAGGTCTCTGAAATCAACTTTCCCGTCGCCGGTAACTTCACCTGGCAGATTATACTTTGAACCTCTGTCTGTAAGCACTAATCCGTTTCCGTCATAATTACAAACCCAAAGTCTGTAGGCACCTTCCTGGTCAAAGATTCCAATTACGTCGAATTCTTCTGCAAGATTGCAGGCCCTGTTGAAGCCGGAACCCAAACCATATCTGATCGGCAAGGTTCTGCCTGTTGAATCTGTTATTAGTGCAGCATTGCCCGGGCCCCAGTTTTCTTCTACGAAGCTGACATTATTGATTCTGACAAGTTGGCTCTGATAATATTCGCCGCCGCTAAGCCTTGTCGCATCAAAAATATCATTGTTATTAACGTCTTTAACATTAGAAAGAGTTATTACCTGCCCCTGCGGCAAACCGACTGCCGGTTCCACCAATTCGATAATTATATCGTTATCTTCTTCAGTGCTGTGGCGTTCATTAATATTAGTCTTGCCGTTATAATATTTTAAAAGACCAGTTACTCTGACCTTGTCACCAGCTGAAAATTCATATCCTGTTGTCGGGTCGTGGCTCAACGCATATATTTCAGCCAGCCATTGTTCATTTGTATAAGTTCCGTCACCGCCCCAGACATGGTCGTAAACCTGTCCCATCCACACAGCCGTTCCCGCATGGTCGTTGCCGTCGCCTTGAATATATATCTGCCACTGTCCGCCAATACCAGCTGAATTTTCATCAGGCTCAGCATCAAGCATAAAACTGGGGTTATTAAGAATGATACCTTCAACTGTCACTTTATTGCTAGTGGTCAAATCCGGATGATTGGGTTCACCGGTTTCTAAATTAACTGACTGAATCTGCCAGTTAGTATCTGCCGATGCAAAATTAGTAAACATTACCAGTACTACAAAAATTAAAACCATTTTTCTATTAACCAACATCATCGCCACTGTTCCTTTCTGAATTAAAAATTACTATTGGTTTATATCAGTTTGCGCATAAAAATATCAAATTCGTGCTACCAAGTCAAGAGATTTATATTGACACAGCCGGGATAAATCATGTTTAATTGGCCACTGTAATTTTAAATTTGTTCTCAAAGGAATTATTGATGGCTAACGAACCTGTAATAATAGAGCTTAACAACGAGCCTGATTATCAGAGACTGCTTGGCGGAGCTCCTCAAACCTGTGGGATGCGCTCAGGCAGGGTATATTTAAAGCCTGGTGAGTGTTGCGGTGTGCACAGTACTGAACAACACGAAGAACAGCTGGTTTTTCTCGCAGGTGCCGGAATCGCGTATATAGGTGACGAAAAGAAGTCTTACCCCGTCTCAGTGGGCAAAATATCATATATTCCGCCTCATACTGTGCATAATATTGAAAATACAGGCTCTGAGCCATTAATTTATATTTATTGTGTTGCCCCTGCTAAAACTGAATAATCGCCATTTAAAAGCTAAAAAACGCGATAAATAAAAAAATAACAAAAAAAACAATAAAATCAGCAAAAAATGCTTGCAATAGCTTTTGATTAGGTTATAATGACATTATAAAAATACGGTCTTTTCTTTAGATACATTTTGATCTTGTGAGACGGAAAAGATTTTTTATAAACTTGTTATATATTTTTTGTTAGTCTGTCTCACAACAAGGCTGGAATTCGCCAAGGTTCCAGCCTTTTCTTTTTGCGCAAAAATTTTTTAAAAATATAAAAAAAACGCGTAACATAACACCGTTATCCTACACTTATAGTGAGAGCTTTTTGATTTGATGATGCCGGATTGGTTGAAAGGATAGAAGGATTAGTGTTTTTCCGCATAGAATTGATGTGACAAAACAGCACAGGCATGAGCGTGTAATTGCTTATATAGACCAGTTGTTTGAAGACTATCAGTGGATTAAAGCCCATCAGACAATAGAGCGTTTGATTGATGCTGATATTGAGAATGAAAGCGCCCAGGCCATGAGGCATAAGCTGCGTCAGGCAATGAGATTTCGCAAAAAAGAGCTTCTTGGAAAATGGAAGCAAGCTCTCAGCAGAGGAGAAATAGACCGGAGCCTGGCAATCCTTAGGGAACTTGATAATTATCTAACCCCCAAAGAAGGTCTGTCGTTGCAAAATACCGTTAAGAGGCTTTTCGAGAAAAAGCTTGATGAGTTGGCATCTGAATTTTCGAAGGCGGTATCATATAAACAATGGCTTAGAGCTTTGCAGGTTGGTCATCAGGTAATGTACGAATTTCCTAACAGCAGAATGGCTCACCAGATCGAAGAAAAAATAGATATTCTCAGGCAAAAAGTAGCAAATTCAGCATAACACCCCATTTTCACACCCAGAAGCTGTTATTATCGGATTTTAATATTATATCTCAAAGTTAAATAAATTACTTGCACATAACCTCTTGTGGAATAATAATATACCCTTAAAGGCTAAGAAATGCCCGCGAATAAATCCGTAACTTGTTATTTTTGAATTAGTTACCCGCGGATAAACGGTGAAATTCAATTGCGATCAGTATATAATGGTCGAAGATAATATAAGCAGTTAGTTTTAGGCAATAGAATTATGAAAGATGATTTGTTGTTAGATCGTCATTTACCCGGATTAGGAGAATCGAAAATGAGTGAGAACCAAACCAGACCAAACTTAATTGATACGACGGATTGTTTGGAGGCGGTTGAGGTTTTTAAGGGGTGGAAAAACCTGTTTTTTATAATAGTTTTGATTTGCCTGCTGATGCTGCAGGGCATCTTCTGGCTGGTCGATACCGGCTGTGTCCAGACTTGTGAAGATAATGCTCAGCCGGTAGTTGCTGAATGTGATATTGAAGTTGGCAATGATAAACAGGATTCTCCCGCAACAGAGCCTGCTGTTGAAAAGGCGACAGAAATTGTAAAAGCTGAAACCGATGAAGTGGATGAATTAAAAGCAGCAGGTCTTGAAGTTCCCGAAGATATTTCAACGGCAGCCAAAAACGTAGTTGCCGAGCCTAACCAGGCGGAGGCGATTGAAAAAGCTTCAGAAGAAAAACAATTTGAGATACCTGTTAAAGTTACAGCCAATCAGATTCAAAAAATCCTGCGGTTTGTTAATTTCATACTTATTATTGCTGCACTTTTATATAGTCTTACATTGCTGTTTACTCTGAATGTGTCATTGCTTGGGAGATTAGGCGGGATAAATCATATCAGCAGGGCATTCTTTTGCTCATTTTTCATGTGCGTATTTCTTTTGCCCTGGCAAAATATGTTTGGGTCTATGGTCAGTGGTTTTATATTTTCATCAGAGCAGTTAATGAAAGGCTATGCTGAGTGTAAAACCGCAGATATATTCTCCATGTCGTTTTACTATTTACGTTTTGTTGGGTACTGGTTGTTGGTGTTGCTACTACTTATTTGCGCACAGCTTCGCAGCAGGCGCTGGGCAAGAGCAATTCTTCGCAGGCTTGAGGTTATTTAAAAAATGACCGATTTTGGAATAGGTTTCATCGGCACCAGTAAAGGCACTTAAGATATTGACAGCTTCAGGAAAAATACCCTTCAGGGTAAGAAACGTCCGCGAATAAATCCGTAATTTGT
>JAGLTN010000114.1 GCA_023135255.1 Planctomycetota bacterium | reverse complement strand
TCCATGAACTCGCTCATGTCAATACGAACCATTGCATTGGGATCATTGAAAAGGAAATCGGCTAACGCTTTGGTCAGCTCGGTTTTGCCTACGCCGGTAGGACCAAGAAACAGGAATGTTCCTATGGGCTTGTTTGCATCGGACAAACCTGCCCTGCTTCTTCTGACCGCATTACATAAAGCTGAAACAGCTTCTTTTTGCCCAACTACGGTTTTCTGTATTTCGTTTTCCATAAGCAGCAGCTTTTCACGTTCACTGCTGAGGAGCTTTGATACCGGAATATGCGTCCATTTTGAAACGACTTGAGCAATGTGTTCCTCTGTTACTTCGTTTTGGATGATCTTGGATTTGTCACTTTCGGCAAGCTCAGTTTCTTTTTCCTGGAGTTCTTTTTTTAGTTCAGCAATTGTGCCGTATTTCAGCCTTGCAGCTGTTTCAAGCTGACCCTTACGCTGCGCCTGTTCGAATTGAGTCTGAGCATCTTCGATCTTTTCTTTTAGATGCTTTATCTTATCGATGTCACCTCTATCTTTTTCCCAAAGCGTTGTCAGTTCTTTATCCTGTTTTTTCAAATCAACAAGTTGTTTTTTCGCATCTTCAAGCCTTTTTTTGCTCGCTTTGTCGCTTTCTTTTTTCAGGGCTTCACATTCAATTTCGAGCTGAATGCTTTTTCTTCGTATATCGTCAAGTTCTGCCGGCAATGAGTCATTTTCGATTCTAAGTTTTGACGCTGCCTCATCGACCAGATCGATAGCCTTATCGGGAAGCCATCTGTCTGCGATATATCTGTTGGAAAGTGTGGCGGCTGAGACAAGTGCAGAATCAGTGATTCTAACGCCATGATGCATGTCGTAGCGGTCTTTGAGGCCCCTTAATATTGCAATCGTTTCTTCTACAGTTGGCGGTTCAACAAGAATCTGCTGGAACCGTCTTTCCAAGGCCGCGTCTTTTTCCACGTGTTTGCGGTATTCGTCAATAGTTGTTGCGCCGATGCACCTTAATTCACCTCTTGCAAGCGAAGGCTTCAATAAGTTGCCCGCATCAACAGCACCTTCAGCTTTGCCGGCACCGACGACAGTGTGAAGCTCATCAATAAATAATATGATCTGTCCTTCGGCAGCGATGACTTCTTTAAGTACCGCTTTTAGTCTGTCCTCAAACTCGCCACGGAATTTTGTACCAGCGATCAATGATCCCATATCAAGAGCTATTACCCTTTTATTCTTCAGACATGCAGGTACATCGCCTGCGACTATTCTTTGTGCGAGTCCTTCCACGATGGCGGTTTTGCCTACTCCTGGTTCACCTATCAGAACGGGGTTGTTCTTTGTTCTGCGGTTGAGAACCTGCATACATCTTCTGATTTCTTCATCTCTTCCGATGACAGGGTCGAGCTTACCAGCTCTTGCCATTTCGAGAAGGTCGATGCCGTATCTTTCCAGTGCTTTGTATTTTTCTTCCGGGTTGGCGTCCGTGATCTTTTCATCGCCCCTGATATTTTTTAATGCTTTTTTTATCTGGTTAGCGTCAACCGAGTTAAGCCTGAGTATCTCTTTTGCATCGCTTTGGACCGTTGCCATAGACAACAATAAGTGTTCAACACTGAGGTATTCATCGCCCATTTTATCTGCCTGGTTTTGAGCATCCAGCACTACCTGGTTTATTGATGGGTCGGGCATAATCTGACCTGTGCTTTGGCCCTTGGCAAGCCTTGACAATTCGCTTTCGGTTATGCTCTTTATCTGTGTGATATTTGCACCGATTTTTTTAAGTATCATAATCCCCACACCCTGGTCATCATCGCAAATGGCTTTTAGCAAATGCAAAGCCGACAGGACGGTATGCGATTTTGCCATGGCGATCTGCTGTGCTGTTGCCAGTGCTTCCTGTGCTTTCAAAGTAAATTTATCAAATTTCATTAAAAAATCCTTCCTGTCTGTTTTTAAATAATCAGACTTATTTAAACTGTGCAAAAGCTGTGCCTAAATTGGGTGCAATACACAACTCTGTTTGTGGCAGGCACTTATGAGATAGCTTGCGATTTTTTTATTATGTCACTTTGGCAGTTCCTGTGTATTTACGCATATTTACAGTTTTGGGGTTATTTTTGAGAAAGTGGTCAAAAAAAGCATTTTAAGCTTAAAAAAAGGGTTTTATAGACTATTTTACTTAGTTAATAGAAAATTACGTAAAATTACTGGTTATTTGTAAGTATATGAATTATATTTCAAATTGATGTGGTTTGGAAAGAGATGTGGTTGGTTAAAGCGTTCTGTTGATGTGTGTTCATTTCTCTCTCATCGTTTGATTTTACATAATCTCACATCGTATATTTTTTATGTCGGCAGGAATTATGAATTATTTTGCCCTAAAAAAAATATTAACAATCAGCATTGTTATTTGTGCCGTTATTTTTTCTAACAGCAGCGGTAAAGAGCGGCGAAAACTCATTGCAGCAAGTGATGACAGTTACCCTCCTTATGAATTTATAGATAAGAAAGGTCAAGCAGCTGGTTTCAATGTCGAACTTATCCGGGCAGTGACAGAAGCTATGGAATTGGATATTGATTTAAGGCTTGATACCTGGGCAAAGGTTCGCGAATCCCTCGAAACAGGTGAGGTTGATGTGATAAGCGGGATGTACAAATCTGCTGCAAGAGATGAGAAAGTTGATTTTTCGACGCCTCATATTATGGTTTCTTATTCCATGTTTTTTCGATATGGGTCTGATATAAAATCTGTAGCAGATTTAGAAGGCAAAGAAATACTGCTGCAAAAAGGTGATATTTCTCATGATATAATGCTTCAGGATTCTGTTTCCAAAACAATCATTGAAGTAGAAAATCCGGAAGATGCTATTGAACTTTTATCTTCAGGCCATTACGACTGCGCTGTTTTGCCCTACACGACCGGGTTATATTTTATAAACCAGAAAAACATTACTAATTTAAATATTATCGATCATCCTATAGAGCCAAAGCAATATTGTTTCGCGGTCAGAGAAGGTGATTTGGAACTTTTAATGTTATTAAACGAGGGTCTTAACAGGGTAAGGCAGTCAGGTGTTTATGACCGGATATATGACAAGTGGTTTAATATGCTTGAGCGTCAATATCAGATGAGATATGTTGCGAAGTATGCAGTATGGATATTGTTGCCGATGTTGTTTTTAATATTGGTAATTTTAGCATGGAACTGGTCACTTAAAAAAAATGTTAAAACAAAAACAGCTCTGTTAAATAATGAATTGGATGAGCATAAAAAGGATAAGGTAAAACTGCTTGAATACCAGAAATGTTTGAAGTCTCTGGTCTCCGGGTTAGTGTTAACAGAAGAACACGAAAAGAAAAAGTTTGCAAATACGTTGCATGATCGCATTACTCAGCCTTTGATTGTTTTTAAATTCAATCTCCAGATGTTGAAGAAAACATTGTCGGATGATGAGGCTGCGGAATCGATAGATAAGGTTTGTGATTCTATCAGCAAGACAATTGAAGATGCTCAAATTTTATCTTATAATACGAGCAGTCCCATTTTACATGAGTTGAGCCTTGGTAAAGCAGTGAGAGAATTTATAACAAAAAATGTAACCCCTGCGGGTATCAAAGCAACTGTACAAGATGAAGGGGTAGACAATAAAATTGATGCTAATATCAAAATGCTTCTTTTCCGTGATGTTAAAGAACTGCTTAACAATGTTGTCAAACATTCCAAAGCCAAAAGCGTAGCAGTGAATATTCGCAAAGGCAATTCCCATATTTATTTAACAGTTAAAGATGACGGAGTGGGTTTTGACTACAAAGAAGTCTTCCCACCTAAAAGTGAGAAAAAGGGGATGGGGCTATTTGGTATTCGTGAAAAGATAGAATATTTTGGAGGCTCAATGCAGGTAGAATCCAAAATTGGTGAGGGAACTGTGATAACTCTCAAAAAGCCTTTAAAGCTGCCGGATAAGTAACGACTATCTGAACCGCAAAGCAGCATCGTATTTCATAATTGCATACAAATCCGTTTTTATCTTGATTGTGATTCAAATAAGAAAGCATTTGCATTCCAGCTTTAGCTGAGCTATATTATTGATTGTTATATTTTCGGGCGCCCGTAGCTCAATTGGACAGAGTCGCGGACTTCGAATCCGAAGGTTGCAGGTTCGAGTCCTGCCGGGCGTGTTGCTATAACTTCTTGTAAAGTGTTGGCATTGCAAGTTGTTATAGCTTTTGCATCGGCTTTGCTGTCATTAGTTCCAGTCTTTTTCTGCTGCATATTTTCAGGCAATAAGTCAAGGTCTGGCTAATTCAGTGGCTGCCTGTAAGATCATCGACTCGGCAGCGCCGGTAACTGGACACTTTGGGCACTCATAGCCGCCCTCTTCAATACCTTCGGCAGTGCAAATGTATCCCCGGCTGTGGTTGGAATAGCCAAGGACGATGGTATTTGCCGGTTGAAGGGCCTTTTGGAGGTTTAAGCCGTACTCGATGAAGACCTCCCCCTGTAAGGCAACAAGTGTAAAAGGCCAGTTACTTCCAGCTCCGAGACGAAAAGCCTGAATGCGATAGGGAACGGTTGCGCCGGGTTCCTTTTTTGAGGGTAGTTCAATCTCCGTATACTCTGCTTCGATAGGGCCGACAACTGATTGGCCGGGCGCATTGATGGCCCATTCGACACTCATGCCAAGATCGGTGCCGAATTTTTTAGCCATCTCGACAGAAAAGCCTGTGAATTTGGTCACATCATCATCAACGATCTGAATGCGAATGTTGCCGCCACAACCCTGGAGAAAGACAACAACGGCATCGGGGTGACGGGCTTCGACGAACTCTCGCATAAAACCTGGATAGTCCGAACCCAAACCGATCAAACTTACGGTAACCGGATGACAGGCATACTCAGCTATCAAGCCAAGCAATTTGCCATCTGCTAAAGACTCGGCTTTTACTATCTGGACTTTGTGGTCGACGGTACCCTCGACGTAAGGAGTAATAAAGTATGTTGGCGGTTTGCGGCGATTGATGGCTACCGAGGTACACATATAGTCGCTGTAGCTGAGCTTGGCGGGCGTAAGATTGCTTATCGCTTCGCCAACAACATCTATAACTGCGTTAATGACAAGGTCAGCATATTCGGGATTAAACTTTTCGATCGGGTCACCATCTTTGCCGGTCATTGCTGGCGTTGAATGGCTGTGAGAAGAGTTTATGCAAAAAGACTCTGGGGCAATGTTGTATTTTTCTTTGACGATTTCTTTGACCTGATCGATCATTTCAGCTTTGATGAAGACGTTGTCCCAACCGAGCAGAATAATTCGATTGTCTGCATCGTCTTCGATAGCCATCGCCTGGACACGAAGGTCGGCATGGACCTCGGTATAGTTTGTTGCGTCCTTGTGTCCCAGCGGTATAGCAGGGCCGATTGGATTGATAACGCGAACGGCGAAACCTGCTTTGAGAGCGGTAGATTTTGCTTTTGACGTCATTGCCGGATTGCTGCAACCTGTAAAAATAAACAGTGCCGCCATACTAATCAGAATATTTATTGAATTTCGCATTTGAATAACCCTTTATAATATAGTATTTCCCACATAACATTGTATATCCTTGCTCTACACTATCAAATTCTTGCTTTTTTGCACGGATTTACTCGGAAAATCCGGGGTAAATAGGGACTATGTGGCTGAAATATTTTTAAAATGAAGCTGAAAACCTTGAATTTTTGAGATCAATTTAATATTCTGTTGGAAAAGAGGCTCAACGGCTGAACTGAGCTAAGATTTATAATGTTATATGGGAAAGCCCGGTTAATTGTTTTGGGACGTTTTTTTGTACATTATTGCATTGAGACGTTGGAAATTTGGGATGAAAATATTAAAACAGTTTCAAACGTATGGAAGGAGATTTATGAATACAGATAAACTAAGCAGACGGGATTTTTTGACGGGTGTATCGGCTGGTACTTTGGCGATGATGACAGTTGGGAGCGTGGGGGCCTATGCTAATATAAGCAGGCGTGCGAGCAAATTAGCGGTTCTGGGCGGCAAGCCGGTTCGTACAAAAGGCTGGCCTGACTGGCCTTATTGTGACAGGGAAATATTGAAATCTTTGACCGAGACCGCAAAGAGCGGACAGTGGTGTCGGATACAGGGTGGGGCGCATCAGGTGAAGGATTTTCAAAAGGCATGGGCGAAAATAAACGGGGTTAAGCATTGTGTAGCAACGGGATCAGGGACGCAGGCATTGCATACGTGCGTTGAAGCATTGGGGATAGGGCCCGGCGATGAGGTGATAACTTCGCCATATACTGATCCCGGTACGATATCATCGATATTGAGCGCCAGAGCTTTGCCTGTACTGGCGGATCTGGATGTTGAGAGCTATCAGTTGGATGCCGGTGAGGTTGCCAAGCTTATAAACAGCAACACCAAGGCGATAATGCCAGTTCATATAATGGGCCAACCCTGCGAGATCGGGCGGATAATGGCTATCGCCAAAAAGCACAATTTGAAGGTTATCGAGGACGCTTGCCAGAGCCACATGGCGGTATTTGACGGTAAGATGCTGGGGACTATCGGCGATGTGGGTTGTTTCAGCTTCCAATCGAGCAAGGTAATCGCTTGCGGCGAGGGCGGGGCTGCGATCGGTAATGACGATGAACTGATGGACAGGTGCTATACAGTTCACAATCACGGCACCAGCGCGAGGGGCCTTACTGAAACGATCGGGCCTAAATATCGGATGAATGAGTTTGAGGGTGCGGTTTTGATGGGGCAGATGAGCGGCGTAAAAGAACGCTTTGAAAAGCGCAACGCCAATGCCGCCTACCTGACAGAGAAGCTCAAAGATTTGAAGGGCATCAGGCCACAAAAGCTTTACGCGGGAACCGAGAGCGGCAGCTTTTATCTTTATGCGATGTCGTATGATAAGGATTATTTTGATGGTCTTGAGCGCAAGGAATTTGTACGGGCGATCAATGCTGAGGGTATTGGGCTGGGTCCTTCGCATCTTAAACGCGGGCTTCATCGTGAGCCATGGGTCGATCATATTCTTGATTTGCCGGTGTATAAGAAGATGTATTCGGCTAAAAGGCTTAGGGAATATAAGGAGCAGTGTGTGTGTCCGAATTGCGAGCAGGTTTGTCAGGAAATGCTGATGCTTTGGTCATCTGGGCCATTGCTTGGCGACAAGAAGGACATGGACGATATTGTCGATGCGATCTACAAAGTTTATGAGAATCGCAAGATGTTGATCAAGGCGTAGCGACTGGAGACAACAGGATGGTTAGCAAAGGTCGGTTCCGGTAGGAAACGGGTGAACGGTGCGGTGTTGGGGCTTGCGAATGGCGGTAACGTAAAAGTCTAAGGTGACAAGTAAAGAACCACCAGTTAAAACAGGTGATTCTTTACTTGTTTTTTATCTTTTCTCAGATGTTAAACAATCAAGTTTAATATTTCCGCCAATTACCACGTCTAAGTGGTATCACAGTTAGTTCTCAGATATAATTTCTATTCCGCTGATTATTGGTTTCTTCTTTGAATTTTTGCAGGCTTTAAGTTCGATGGTTAGGTTTTTGCTCACAGCGACTGATTTAAACTCTTTTATCAAAGTTCTATTTTTCTTGGCACAATCTTTTTTGATGTCGAAGTTTTCAAGAACTTTTTTGCCTTGCAATGAAATGTCGAATATTCGCTGTCCATTTTTGATTTTTTCCTGTTCATAAAAATACAACTTTATGGTGTAGAGGGATTTGTCAGCCACTTCAGCCTTTTCAGGTGTAATTATAAGTTTTGCTGCTGAGTCTTTATACCGGTCGAATGCTTTTGCGATTCGTTTGCCATTGCCTTCGATCAGCAATACAATGCTATTGCCTTTTTTCCAGTCTTTTCTGTCTATAACTTCCTGGATAATATTAGAGATATCCGGGCTTTGCTGGTCTTTGCCTGCCTGGTCTTTTTTGTTCCATGCGGGTACGTTCCAATTTACAGCGGCAGCAGTTTTTTCTCTTGAGGCAATGTCATTTACTTCTGATTTAAATGTCTCAGGGTTATTTGCTGCCTGGGCTGAAATTGTAAGAGTTGTTTTAATGTTTGAAACGTCTTTCACCTCAAATTGCAGATAGGCATTTTTAAATTTTTCGCCACGATTCAAATTGATATTGTTGAACCGCAGTCCTACAATTTGCTTTCCGTTGTCATCGGTCATTTCAAGATCGCTGCTGTTGAGATAGGTTTTCTTGCCCGCTTTTTCTTCTGCGTCATCTGAGCCTGAGCTTATTTGGCTTGTTATAAAAGCAATTGGATCATTTAGTTTGACCTGTATTTTTTCGATACCTTCACCGCCTGATGCAGCAACCCATTTAAGATTGCCTTGTTTGACGGTTAAGCTATGCCTTCTGTACCACATTGTAGTTTTCGGTTCGACTTTAATTTTCACATCTGGGCTTGGTCCGCCAACGAAAGGGTATTCGAGCCATAAAACTTTATTTTCAGCCATTCTGTCACCAGGAGCGCCGAAATTTATCCCAAGATTTTTAATTCTGCCGTTAACTTTGAAATTGTTAAATGTCCATTTGTCAATATCTGGCATGTGTATCATTGCAACGGAAGTCTGATTCTGATAGCTGCAGGTGCATGTTCTTGTGTAGTCTGGTGCATTCAGCACACCATCAGCTGCGATGAGGTTTGAGGTGCATCCTGATTTGAAGCCGCCATAATTGCCTGTTCCGTCATTGTATTGCAGATCGTAAAAGCCTGCGGCCCCGCTTCTAAAACTCAGCAGGTTTTCACTTGCGATAACATTATTACAGCCGTAATAGCGTTTGTATCGCCATTCCATAGTTTTATCTGTCAGCGGGTTTTCATATTCTTTAAGGTCTCCGGTTAAAAGATTAATTGCCCAGCCTTCGTTGGAGTGTGCGTTGAAGTAAACAGTTTGGCCATGGATCATGCAAGGGCCTGAATGCTTGATTGGTTTGTTCCATACCATTTCTCCGTCAGAGCCTCTAAATACACTTATTCTGTTTGACGGTTCATCGCCTAAAGAGTCTCTTGAATTTCTTCCGCTTTGCAAAAGAAGGTCATATTCTTTTGAGTAACCAAGCCAGGTGCCGAAAACTTTTTCGTTGGTGCTCCATATTTCTTTTCCGGTTTTTATATCTACCGCGATAAGTTTTGGTTTGCTCTGAGGGGTTTGGCCTCTGCGTTGAAGTTTTTCTACGTACTTGATGGGCAGTGCATCTATGAAGAAAAGTTTGTTCTCATCGGCAGCTATTGTGTTGTTTCGGAATGAATTTTCCGATTTTCTGTTCCAGAGTAATTTACCGTTATTGCGATCGAATACCATTATCTCTTTGCTTGTGGACATATCGAATTGTTTATTTTTCTTAACGCCAAGCTCTTCGGATAGATTTTTATAATTTACACCGGCTACAAGCATATCTTTCTGGACACCGATATATGCCCATTCGCCGGTTTGTCCATCTTTTGCCGGAAGCGTTATCTCTCCCATTGTTTCGCCTGTAATCGGACTAAGGACGACACATTTTTCTTTGGCTGCGAGATAGATTTTTTCTTTAGTGACAATATAATTGGTTCCTCTGCCGCTGGCACCTGGGATATGTATCTGGTTGTAAGTGGTGTCGAGCGGATTGTCTTTGTAGCTGCTGTCATAATAAATGTCAAAAGTACCGAGGTCTTCAAATTCTCTTTTCCAAAGTACTTTGCCGGTGTAGACATCTCTGGCACTTAACATATTTATACCTTCGATGAAAAGCCTGCCGTCAACGACTTGTTCACTAGGCCCGTGAGCATGGCGTGGCAAAATATCAGCATGAGTATTTCCGCCGAACCATAAAATCCCCAAAGGCAGTTTCACAAGTTTGTCGTCGGATTTAGCGGTGTTGGCCATCCCGCCGTAAAGTCCTGTCCAGTTGCTTGCCCCTTCGAGGGCGCCTTGGCGTTTTATCGTAGATATCCCGCCTTGTTTGTTGAAGAAATATGCAGTTCCCCCGTAAGGCCTGAGCGACTGTTTAATTTTTTCTAAATAAATCTCATCCTTGTATTTTTTGGCAAGCTTAGTGTCTTGGCAAATTATAACAGCTGCCAGATAAGGCGGCGCCTGGAAACTCACCGGGTTACCGACATGAACAGATATCTTTTGGCCATAAAGACCTTCAGCGTCAAGCTGACGTCTTAATTTTTCAACTTTTTTTGGGTTCGGGTCTACCACGATTACATTGAAATCGGAATTTGTTACCATTGCTCTTGCCAGCTGTCCATCATTGATGCCGAACATTAGACAATATCCCTTGTTGATGTTGGTTTCGTCTGTGATCTCTTTAGCTAATTTAATTGCTTCCGGGCTTATATTAAAATTTTGTGGCTGGTAGTTATAAGATTTGGGCTTAACATTTTTTTTACCAAAAGCATATATTTGCCCCTCAAGTGTTACAGCAAAAAGTCTGTTATTGGCAGCAATGATCCTTGTGACGTTTCCTTTGACAGTTGCTGTCCATACGAGTTTTGGTTTTCCATTTTCAGAGATTTTTAAAGCTGATATTTTATTTTTTCCGCCAATGTATATTTTATCAGCAGTTTTGATCATTGCACCTGTGCCGTCGATTTTTACCTGCCACAGCTTAGGCAGATCCCATTTGTATTTTGTAACTTTTTTGGTTCCACCTGTTTTTTTATCTTTTTCATCTTTCTCGTAAGAAGTTTTCTTCAAATCTTTTAAGCTATAGGCTTCTACCGGATTTCCGGAAAGATAAAGCTTTTCGCCATCGAGAACAGGGTATGTTGTTTTGTTCCACATAAAATAAGCCAGACCGCTGTCGAGGTCATATATTGTGGTGTTTATTCCGCGATGATTGAAAAAGTATTTATCAATGCCATAGACATCACTGCCACCTTCACGTTTTCCGTCAACACCAGCTACGCCTTGAAATTTACCGCTTCCAGCAAGGTGATAGTACAACATATTGCCTGTTTTTTTGTCAAAGCACGCCGGTGCAGTT
>JAGLTN010000113.1 GCA_023135255.1 Planctomycetota bacterium | reverse complement strand
GTTGATTTTATCGTTAATGACTATTTCGATAAGTGCTATGGCGCTGCCAGCAATGTTATGCGTAATGCGTATGAGAATGTCGAGCTTGCTCAGCCTGATCTGAAGTACTTCAAGGAGATCAATAAACTGCATCAGGATTATGTGACTTTGGAGCAGAGATATTCGCAGGAAAAATTAGACTATGCTTCGAATGCTCTGAAACATTTCGATATAGCTAATGGTTATATCGAGCAGGCTCTCGCAAATACTGGTGATGAGAAAATCGCCGGCAGGATCAAGAGGTTCGCGAAGTCGCTTTATTATATTGAGGTTGAATATAAGGGATTGTTGGAGATTATAAAGGCAATTGGGCATCTGATTAAAGCTGATGAGGCTGTCAGTGAGGTGGATTACAAAACAGAGCTAAAACTTGCACAGGGTAAGCTTGATAAGGTTAAAAGTATCAGCCAGCAGCGAAAGGCGATACGGGAAGAAAAGCCTGGCGATGGTTTCAACTGGGATGTCACATGGAAAGGCTCTTACTGTGTGTTCGCAGACCCGGATATTGAAAAAATGCAGAAAAGAATTGATGAGAAAAACAAGGCTGACTTTGATGATCTTGCCAGGACTGTCTGGCAGATAGGTCTTTTTAATGGCAGCTATACAGAAATGGGCAAATATAAGGGTGACTTTGCAAAAATGATGAATGAGCTGCCGAAATGTGTTGAGTATACTATCGCAGCTAATAATTCGGGAAAAAGAAAATGGCCCGCGTTTATGCCCCACCACTGGCCGGCGGATTTGGAACATGGAGCCTGTGCGAATATTAGTTTTAAAGCTCATCAAGCGGGAAAGTATATTTTGACCGTAGGTCAGCTGCCTACCGGCGCAGCTGAGACGGTTGATGTTTTGCTTGATGGGGAAAAAGTGGGAAGCTATACTACCGTGCCAAAAGAAAAACATGAACACAAAGTTGAATTCGAGATCGCATCTGAAGGTAAGCACGTTTTAACTTTGGGCGAATATAAAACCGGCGGCGGATATGCATTTGATGCGATCAAACTGGTCAAGGCAGGCAAATAATAATTTAAGGAAAATAATTATGTCAGGGAAATTCAGGATTATCTTAATTTCAGTTTTTTTGCTGATGGTTTTTACAAGCACTTATGCAAAAGAGGCAGCGATTGTAGCCGGCAAAAAAACAACCGTTACTGAAAAGTTCGCTGCGGAGGAATTGCAAAAATATTTAGCAAAAATCACAGGCGTCAGTTTTGAAATCAAAGATTCAAAACAGCTCATGCAATTCTCTTTTTTAGTCGGTAACTCCCTGGTAGACAATCTGCAATTACAGCAGGATGAATATATTATCAGGTCATCTTCTAATCAGGTTATTCTTTCAGGAGGCGGCAATAGAGGCACGCTATACGCAGTTTACGACCTTCTTGAAAAACTTGGTTGCAGGTGGTATTACCCGGACCCTGCCGATGAGATAGTTCCTGAGTTATCTATCGAAGAGGTTATTGAAAAAGTTAAGGGGTTGAACGTAGTAGCCAGACCTGACTTTTCGGTAAGGATGACAAGGTTTCTTACTTATGATATTGGCAAAGCAGGCGAATCTCTGGCAGATGGTGTTACAAAAGAGTCGCTTCTTAACAGGATCGACTGGCTGACAAAGAACAGAACAAACATATTTCAGTACGGCATCGACCATGGTATAAGCGGTTATAATTTGTGGAGCAGATACCGTAACGTTTTTCCCGAAATGCAAAAAAGGGGCATGGTTATAGGCATGGGTGGTCACAATATGTTTTTGTTTATTTCCGGCACCCAGCTTAAACAGCACATAGACTGGCAATGTATGAGAGATGGCAAAAGAACTGCAAGCGGGCAATTTTGCACGAGAAACGATGAGGCTGTCACTGAATATCTTACAAACTGTGTCGCATTTTTGAAGGCTAATCCGGAGATAGAATATCTCACACCCTGGCCTAACGATATGGGCAAATGGTGCCAATGCCAGCTGTGCAAAGACACACCATCGGCTGACAGATTTATGCAGTTCGGCAAGAGGATTCATAATGTTCTTAAAAATGAGGTTCCCAATGTTGAGTTTGCACATTTTGCTTATGGCTCTCATGTTAAGCCCCCTGCTAAGGAAAGGCCTATCAAAGGTATGACAATATCTCTTTGTACATGGGGACGCGATTTTAATAAATTGTTTTATGAAGAAGGGACTTCAAAAGAGTTTCGGGATGAGTTTGCTGCGTGGCGAGAGATCGTAACCGAATATAACTGCAAGTTTATTCTGCATGAAAAATACGCGAGACATCTTGGGTTGGGGTTTCATCCGATGTACATTAAAAATATGAAACCAGAGCTGAAATGGTTCAGAGACAATGGGCTGGACGGCTTTGAGCTGCCTATGGGGGCAATGGGAAGGCGAACAAAAGCATTTAATTTTTACGTTCTTGCTAAATTGATGTGGGATATTGAGACCGATACAGAAGAGGTCATGCGGGATTACTTTGAAAAAGTTTATGGCCAATATGCGAAACAGATGAGAGAAATTTATCAGCTTGTCGAGGATGCTCAGCCTGATTTGCATTATTTCCAGAATATCAATAAAAAGTTTCTTATATACGAATATGATTATGTTGCCAAGGCATCAAAGCTTCTTGAGCGAGCTTCGGATAAGCTGGAAAAAGTTTTCAGCGAAGTCAAAGATGCGGATGTTAAAAGAAAAATGGCAAGATTTAAGATATCATTCGACTATACAAATCTGCAATGGCAAACAGCAAAAACGATTGTCGAAGGTGATATGGCAATTGAAAGTGCTTATCTTGCAGAAAATGGGACGCAGTTTGATGAGCTTTTAAATAAGGCTGACAGGCTGATAACAAAGGCTATTGAAAAAAGCAAGCTTAGAAATGAGATGATAGCAAAACATGCGGGCGATGGTTTGCTTTGGGATGTCGTAGAGAAAGGCGGATTCTGTGTATTCAAAGATGGCCATCTCGGTGACAGAGTGAAAAAATTAGATAAGCTCAAACAATATAATTTTGATACCTTGCCTGAGAACCTCTGGCAGATAGGTATTTTTGACGGCAGTGATAAAGAACTCGGCGTAGATATCTATAAATTTGCAAAAGAAACAACATACACTATCAACGCAGATCATGGCAAACAAAGCTGGATGGGCTTTATGGGCAAGCATCTGCCTGATAACGCAGAAAACTGCTGTTCTGTAAAAATAATATTCAGCGTTGAGCAGGTGGGAAAATATATCCTGACCGTCGGACAGCTGAATACCTGGCAGAGTAAAACAATTGATGTTCTGCTTGATGACAAAAAAATCGGCAATTATACCACCGCAAAGGACAATCAGAGCAAAGTACACGAAATTGTATTTGAAATGGCTTCTGTAGGACAGCATAGTATAACTTTAAGCAAATTTGCCAAAGGTGACGGTTATCCTGTTGATGCTGTTAAATTAGCTAAAATAGCAAAAAAAAAGTAGCTTTTGTCCGCTAAATTTGTTATAATCAGACTGATTAGGCTTAGTAAGAGCCTGAAAGGCCTTTTAAATTATATTTTTCGGGGAATGTAAGTGATGGTAAGGAAAATTATTTTTTTAGCCTTAATCGGTTTTGTCTGTTTTTTCTTTAATAACAACATCGCTGAATCAGCGGAATACGATTTGGATTTTAGCGGTTGTGTGGATTATAACGACCTGAAAATACTGTCAGGCTTCTGGCTGAATGACTGCAATCAGGATAACGGCTGGTGCAATAATGCTGATTTTGACCAGAGCGGCGAAGTTAATTTTGATGATTATACAGCCTTGGCAGCTTACTGGCAAAAGGATCCGGGGCTTATGGGCTGGTGGAGATTTGACGAGACATCCGGAAACATATCTTCTGATGCAAGCGGCAATGGCAATGATGCAAACCTTATCGGAGGACCTGTAAGGGTTGCCTGGGATTTTGGTAACAGTTTAAATTTTAACGGCGCCGATCAATATGTCGCTATCGACAATGAACCGTTTTTTGATATTACTAATAATATTACAATTGTCTGCTGGATCAAGAAAAACGGCAACGACCAGACTGGTTGTCTGGTTTCCAAGGCTGATTCTTTTAAAGTTTATATAGATGAATTCTCAATGGGGATAACGTTTGGCTGTGATGGAACAGACAGACCTGTGACCAGCACCACTAATATCTGCGATAACAAGTGGCATCATGTAGCAGCGGCCTATGACGGCGTCGAAAAAAAAATATATATAGACGGTATTCTCGACAGCTCAAAAATTTCTTCCGGACTGATAACTACTAATGATTATAAGGTTACAATTGCTTCAGATGAGAATTTACCTGAACAGAAACTGCAAGGCGTAATAGATGAAACGCGGATTTATAACAGGGCTTTATCTGCTGAAAGAATAAGGGCTATTGCAGATGAGTACTTTGCAACAGCTCATTACACCAAACCGGCAAATAACGCTGGTTATCAATTAACCGATTTAACATTAATGTGGAATCCAGGCAGATATGCCGTTACCCATGATATTTATTTCGGCACCGATTTTAATTCTGTTGACAATGCGATACATGATTCCAATGAATACATTGGCAATTTCGTAATTGACGCAAACAGCTTTTCACCGCCTGACCTCGAGTACGAAATGATCTATTACTGGCGTATAGATGAAGTTAATGACCTTGATGATTAATTGATTAGTTGAGATTTAACAATGAAAAAATACCCCGCAAAAAACAATAAACTTATCAGCAGACGTCAGTTCCTGCGGCAGGCAACATCTACGGCTGCGGGATTGGTTATGGGGACATCCCTTGTACAGGGGAAAACTTATAAAGGCAAAACTCGTCAATTCTCTACTAACACCGATTGTGATGTCACTTTCTTTGCTATCAGCGATGTCCATTACGGCAGGCATTTCGAAATAGGCGACAACGAAGCTGAAAACAAAAACATAATTGACAAAATGAACTCTGCTCCGGGCAAACTTATCTACCCTGCTACTGCAGGAGGTGGCATAGTGCCCCAACCCCGAGCAGTATTGGTTGCCGGTGATTTGACAGATTACGGCACTACAGAGGAGTGGAATGGGTACGATATCTTTGAGGGCTTTGAAGATGACTATCTTGGCAGCGGAGCGACCCCTGGAAGATTAAACTGGCCTGTCTATGAATGCTTTGGTAATCATGATACAATAGATGAAAACGGCACAAGTGATTATTCAAGGGAGCAGGTAAAAAACAGAACCTTAGCAGGTGAAAGACCGGGGATTTTTGACACATCAGACAACGGCTACCATTACTCGTGGACATGGGATAATATTCATTTCGTTAACCTGAATTTATATCCGGGAGCGATTGGAACCTATGCTAAGGGCAGCCTGGAATTTCTGATAAATGACCTTGCCAAGCACATCGGTAGTTCGGGCAAAGCGGTAGTTTTGTATTTTCACTATGACTTTATAAGAACAAGCTGGTGGGAGCCGGAAGAAAAAGACGCTTTTTATGATGCAATAAAAGACTACAACATAGTTGCAATAATACATGGACACAGACATATAACTTATCTGGAGTCTTCTACATGGAATGGTATAAATATATTTAACGTTGCTACAAGAAATGGTCCAGAGCGGTTTACAATTTTCAGGATCACAAAAAATAAACTTTTCGCAGGAGAATGTGCAACCGACACAACCTGGGGCGGAATGTTTACAAAAACCATTACAACTTAATAGAACTAAGAAGCATGAAAAAGAATATCAATAAAAATATATCTCGCAGGCAATTTATTAAGGCCGCGGGCTTGACCGCCGGTACTACTTTGATGGGCTGTAATCTTTGCAAAGCAAAAAATTATAAAGGCAAAACTCGCAGCTTTTCAACTAACACCGATTGTGATGTAACTTTTTACGCAGTCGCCGACACCCACTTTGGCAGGCACCAGATAGTGGGCGATAATGAATTAAAGAATAAACAAGCAATAGATAAAATGAATTATATCCCGGGTAATTTGAGCTATCCGGCCTCTGTTGGCGGTGGGCTTGTGGATGCACCAAGAGGTTTAATAATGCCGGGAGATCTGACAGATTTCGGCACTACCAGCGAGTGGAATGGGTTCGATACGTTTGATGGTTTTAAAGATAACTACTGCGGCAATGGGACAGGAAGGCTTAACTGCCCGGTTTATGAGGGCTTTGGAAACCATGACTTCGTATTGCATGGCACAAGCGATTATGTAAAGCAACAGATTAAAATCAGGAATTTAACAGGAGCCAGACCCGGCGTTTCAAATGTATCGTCTAACGGTTATCATTATTCATTTAACTGGGATACGCTGCACATGGTAAATCTGAATTTGCAACCTACCGGCCCTGGATATGCAGAAAACAGTATCGAATTTTTAGAATCCGATTTACAAACAAACGTCGGTGACACGGGAAGAGCTGTGATATTGTATTTTCATAGCGATTTTGACAGAGAAGACTTCTGGGACGAACAGGATGAGGATGTTTTTTATGACATAATCAAAGACTATAACGTCATTGCGATTTTTTATGGTCATGCTCATGTAGGCTCTTTACTCGCCGAACAGTGGAGAGGTATAAACATATACAATGTAGGACTAACAGGTACAGGAAAATTTGCCGTAGCTCATATTACAAATAGCAAGATGGTGGTAGCGGAATGTGTTAGTAACACTACATGGGGAGTTGTTACTACTAAAAGCATAACAGCTTGAAAATATGAAAAAATATAATTCAACCCTCAATTACAAAGGTAATATTTCACGCAGGCAATTTATTAAAACCGCTGGCTTGACGGCCTGTACTGCTTTGATGGGCGGTAATGTTTGTAAGGGCAAAGTATACAAAGGGAAAACCAATAAATTTACTACCGGCAGTGATGCCGATGTTACGTTCTTTATAACTACTGATACTCATTATGGCCTGAAGCAAATTACAAATAACGAACAGGTCAACAAAGACATTGTTACTGATATGAATGCCATGCCTAGTAATAACTATCCAGCTTCAGTTGGCGGCGAATTGATTCAGCAGCCTCGCGGGGTGTTAGTTGCCGGCGATATTACCGACCTCGGCAAAGAAGCCGAATGGGAAGGCTATGACAGCTATGACGGCTTTATTGATGACTTTGGTACAACGTTAAATTATCCTCTCTATGAAGCATACGGCAACCACGACTGTACGATTAACGGCACAGAAAATTACGCCAAAAACCAGGTTAAGGTCAGAAATCAAACCAGACCCGGCATAACCGGTCTTTCCTCAAACGGCTATCATTACAGTTGGGACTGGGATAATGTGCACTTTGTAAATTTGAATCTTTATCCGGGGCCCCAGGGCGGCAGAACTCATGAAGCTGAAGGATCTATCGACTTCTTAACAGCAGACCTGGCAGCCAATGTCGGTATAAGCAACAACCCTGTAGTAATCTATCATCATTTTGGTATGGATCCAAACAGCGTGAATTGGTGGACTGATGGAGACAGAGACGCCTATTACGAAGCTATTAAAAACTATCGCATCATAGGGATTTTTCATGGCCATAGTCATGTATTAAACGTCTATCAATGGCGGGGCATAGATGTCTATGATATCGGTACTGGTATAAAAGGTGAGTGGGCCGTGGTAAATATTACAGATGCTGAACTGATCTTCGCCAGCAGAAATAAATACGGCTGGCACACAACAGCAAGAAAAATCCTGAATGAGCCATAAAATAAACACAAAAAATTAAATTGCTCTGGATCGTAATTTGAAAACCGTTATCTCAGGGCGAGCATTAAACAGCGCTCTGCCAAGTCTGCCAAGACCTCGGTTAACATAGAGCTTTTTACCGGCAACCTCATACAATCCACCGGGGTAACTTAGCTTGTTGATCCCGGAGAAACCGCGATTAATTGAAAACTGCAAACCTTTTCCATGAGTGTGGCCGCTCATAACCACACCGGCATCATAGCCGTCAAGATGTCCGATGCTGTCAGGATTATGTGACAAAACTATCACTGCCTCATCTGAGTCAACACCAGTAAAAGCTTTTTCCGCATTAAGATCACCAGCCCAGAGGTCTCCAAGTCCAACAATTCGCAAGCTGGAAGACGCCAGATTAATCTGATGTGAGTTATTGCGCAAAACATTAACCCCCTTACGCTCGAAACTTTTGATCATCCACCGCAATGACTTCTCGCGCGAAAGTTCAGGCATCGCTTCGATACCATAATCGTGATTGCCCAAAGACGCAAAGACACCATGCCTGCTCTTTAGCCTGGCAACAATATCAACAGCTTTTTTTCTGAATCTGCCGCTGATATCGTGCGTAATATAGTCACCCGTAAGAACAACAATATCACCATCAAGCTCATTGATCCTGTCAATACAATGGTTTAGATACTTTGCGCTGACAGTTCGGCTGCAGTGCAAATCACTGATATGTATTATTCGCTTGCCCTGAAAGCCGGCAGGTAAATTCGGCACCTCTAAATCTAATTCGACAATCTCGATCCATTCTCTGCCCTTGCCTGCTACATCAACTGCCCAGGAAGTGCAAAAACCAAGACCACCCATCAACCTGCCTTTAATATGCCTTTGTCGGCTGCGTATGCTTCTTAATACCACTTGTTATTATCACCCCAAAAAACATTAATATACCACTGAAGTGTGGTATTATATCAGACATTGCCCCGATATCCACATATAATTTGCTCTACCACCAATAAAAGCTGGTTTAAACGCAAAAAACAGCATAAATAACACAAAATTAATACGCTGTTCGGCTACTGCATATCATCCATTACACCAATAGTACCCTCAATCTCGTCAGTAGCTCTACGTACTTCGGGCTTTGCCTCTACTGCTTTTTTCTCAATCGCGGTATCAGTAGTAGATTCTTTTTTCTTGCACCCTGTCACGCAAAAACACGTACAGATCATCATAATTACCAATAATACTCTTGCCATAATAAATCCTTTTACAAAATATTATTCTAAATTTTCTTCTTCAATTTGTTTTTCAAGATTATTCAGCTCTTCTTCCATATTTTCTTTCGTAATATCCTCAACTTGAACCTCTTTCTTCATAGAAGTTGATTTAGCTGGTTCGACAGCAGGCTTTTTCTTACAGCCAACACCGCAAAAACATACTGCAATTAATAAAAATATCAATACTCGTAACATAGTTTTCTCCCTTAAATAAGGTTAAATGTAATAACATAAAACAGCAATCTTCTATTCCTTCTTAGATTCAGGGTCCCCGGCTTTACCAGACTTAGCATCTTTTGCTTTAGATTTGCCCTTCTTATCAGATACACCTGTTTTTCTTTGTTCAATCTTTTTTATTTTCTTCTCAAATCTTTTGTTTTCCTTTTCCGCAAGCTTGTTAATGCGTTCCAGCGTCTTTTCGTCACCTTCAGCAAGCTTTTTCATTTTTTCAAATTTGGCAAGCCGAGTCTCATGTTTGCTCTTTTCCTGCCCAAGCTGTTTCTCTATTGCCTGAGATTTCTGATCTTTGCCCTTTTTGCCTTGCTTCTTGTTTCCCACCTCTGAAGATTTTTCTCCTTTCTCTTCTCTTACACGGGATTGTTTTTTATCTCTATCCCGCTTTTGTTTCTTTTCTCTTTTATTTTTTTCCTCTTTCTTTTCCTCTTTCTTTTCCTCTTT
>JAGLTN010000112.1 GCA_023135255.1 Planctomycetota bacterium | reverse complement strand
GATGCTTTGGGCTCGGATAGTGCGGGGGGGGGGAATTTGGGGTTGGATGGGGTGTTTTGGTTTGTTGAAGTTGTCTTGCATCGGTTGGGGGTTTGGGATAAGATGGCGGGGGTGTTAGTTGGTGTGGCAGCTTTGATTTGAATCCAATAGGGATATTATGACGAGTGATTTTGATAATTCTGGGAATCAGTATTCGGCTTCGATGGCGGTGCAGTATTTGAAGGGTGTTGGGCCTGCGAAGGCTAAGGTTTTTGCTGGTATCGGGGTTGAAACTGTTGGTGATCTGCTGGAGTATTATCCGCGGGACTGGCGGTTTGTCGATGAGCCTGTGAAGATAGATGAGCTGCGGGTCGGGCAAAAGGCTACTTTGGTGGCGCTTATTGAGTCGACGGATTATCAGGGTTATCGTAAGGGGGCGATGTTTGAGGCTATGGTGGCTGATGATACGGGGATGCTGCGGGCGATATGGTTTAACGGGGGGTACTTAACAAAACAGCTTGAGCCTGGGATGGTAATTATGATATCGGGGAAGGTGACAGAGTATAAGCACCAGATGCAGATGAGTAATCCTAAGTTTACGGTGGTTGAGGAGGGGAATGATAATCCTGCGGAGTTTTTTTCAGGTGGGGTGTATCGAGCGTGCGGGAGATTGAGCAGTGGGCAGATAAAAAAGATAATTCGGCCTATGCTGGAGTATGTTGATGAGATTGTGGCGGAGTTTTATGACGATGAATTTCGTGAGGAGGCTGGGCTTATCGGGCGCGGCGATGCTTTTCGGTGGATACACCGGCCTGGGGATGAGGAGCAATTGCAAAAGGCTAAGAGGCGGTTGAAATATGATGAGCTTTTTTTGATGCAGCTTGGTTTGGCGCTTCGACGGTACAGGATGAAGCATTATTCGGCGGCGTGTGTGATGGGGCATAGTGACAAGATCGACAGCAGGATAAGGAGGCGATTTCCGTTTTTGCTGACAGAGGGACAGAATGACGCGATAGAGGATATTGTCGGGGATATGGGGAAAAATGAGCCTATGAACCGACTTTTGCAGGGCGATGTCGGGTCGGGGAAGACGGTAGTGGCTTTATATGCGGCATTGCTGGCGATCGCGAATAGAAAGCAGGTTGCGTTTATGGCTCCTACGGAGATATTGGCGGAGCAGCACTTTTTGAGTATTGAAAGATATCTGAAGGGGACAGAGGTAAGGAGGGCTCTTATTACGGGCGGGCTGGTCGGTAAGAAACGGAAAGAGCTTTTGGGGCAGATAAAAGATGGGGCAATCGATATTGTGGTGGGGACGGTCGCTCTTTTGCAGAAGGATATTGAGTTTAAATCGCTGGGGCTGGTGGTGATAGATGAGCAGCACAAATTCGGAGTTGAGCAGAGAAGTGAGCTTCGCAAGGATAGTGTGCCTCACTGTTTGGTGATGACGGCTACGCCTATACCGAGGACGCTTGCGATGACAGCTTTTGGTGATCTGGATGTTTCGATAATAAAGCATAAGCCGCCTGGAAGGGGTGAGGTTGTTACCCGGTTGGTTGACAGGAAAGATCAGAGAAAGGCGGAAGAGTTTATCCGGGAAAGGCTGAGGGCTGGCAATCAGGCGTATTTTGTTTATCCGAGGA
>JAGLTN010000111.1 GCA_023135255.1 Planctomycetota bacterium | reverse complement strand
CAATTCACAGCTCGTAATGAAGCCCGTAAAATACCACTGGGATGAAATGAAAATAGGCCCGGGTGCACCGCCTATCAAAACAGACAAAGGATGGTTAGAAATTTATCACGGCGTATTTCCAACGATGGATGGTTGCATTTACAGACTCGGAGCTGCACTGCACAAACTTGATGAGCCAGAAATAATATTAGGCGTTGGTGACAGATGGATACTTCAACCAGAGGACCCGTGGGAGATCGTCGGATATGTTCACAACGTAGTCTTCAGCTGCGCAGCTGTGCCCGAAGACGACGGAACCGTAAAAATATACTGGGGCGGCGCAGATAAAGTAATGTGTGCCGGAACCGCCGTGATCGATGAACTTGTCGATCTCTGCCTGACCCAGTCAAGACCTGCATTATAAAAATTATCACTGAATATTCTTACGGTCCATAAGCAGTATAACTTTTTTATAAATATCAGCCGGCAAAGTTTCCTTGAGTTTCTTACGAACCATCCGCAAAGGCGTCCGCTGGGTCGTATGGATAAGCACAATATGCTCATTATCCATATTTTCAAGCAGCCTGGAAAAATTATCTATATGAATATGCCTGCCCGCTTTTGCTCGGTCAATATGATCGTCTTCAAAGAAAGTACATTCTGTAATTAGTATTTTGCTCTTGGCAACATAGTCCAGCTGAGAATAATCAACACATTGGCTGTCACCAAGATATGTTACTATCGGCAACTCAACCGGGTTATCAATCACAACGCCCTGCTTTTTAAGCTCTACGATTTGAGGCCCATTAAGCCCGGCATATTCAGGCTTTATCTTCTTACGTTTTTCAATTACCGTATACCCCACCGACCCTCTCGAATGCTTTACCGGAAACACTCTGGCAAAAAGATTAGGTTTGATCTTAAATTCATCACCCGGGGCAACTGAAACAAGATTAGCCGGCACTTCATTGCCGTCAAGCCTGCCCCATGCATCAATAATCTGTTGGATAGGTCTGATAAGACCCGCAGGAGCCACAACCGTTCCATCCGCTATCCCGCAGAAATTGCGATGCGACAAATAATAAGCCAGCCCCGCTGCATGGTCCATATGCCCATGGGTCAACAATACATTATTAATCGAGATCACCTGATCCGGAGCCTTACCGATATCAAAACAAACATCCAACCCAGGCATCGCTATGACAGTTTCTTCACCAGCTATCGAATAGCCGATAATTTCCAAACCTTCTACTTCTATTTTTGCAAGTCTGTGACTCGGCATATTATTATCCTAAAAAACACAAATTAACCCCCTGATAGTAGAATTGATACGCCTTTATGTCAATTTGTTTTTGCCTGACCCTTGTATAAATACACTGCATGTTTTATCATAGAACCATGTTTTTATCAGGGATTAACGCTTATGGTTGACAAAAGAACACATCGAGGCCCGAATCCTAAGGATAAAAAATTATTTGCTCCAGACCAGCTGCCGAAACTGCGCACCGCCGTCGCCGATGTTTCCCTGTTGCTAACCAAAGGCTACGCATCTAAAAGCTCACTTAAATTCGTCGCCGACAAATTCTCCCTGACCGAAAGGCAAAGGTTAGCGGTAATGAGAGCTGCATGTAGCGACCAGCAACTCGCACAAATAAAGCAAAACCAAATCCAACTCACACAAACAGCCAACAAACCAATAGCGATCGACGGATATAACACTTTGATTTCTATCGAAGCAGCAATGAGTAATGGACTCATCTTAAAAACACGATCTGGATGTTACAAAGACCTGGCTTCAATACATGGCTCATATAAAAAAGTCTCTGAAACAATACCCGCAATAAAACTAATAGCCGATTTCCTCAATGAAAATTGCCTCGAAGATATAATCTGGCTCTTCGATAGGCCTGTATCAAACAGTGGCCGACTCAAAAAAATGATCGAAGAAATGGCAAAGGAAAACAACTGGCAATGGAAAATAGAACTTTCAAACTCGCCTGATAAAGACCTGGTAAACTCCGACAGGATCATCGCAAGCAATGACGGCATAATAATCGAAAAAACCAAGTGGCTAAACCTCACTGCTGAGATAATAAAAACAAAACTCCCAGACACCTGGCTCATAGACCTTACCGATTAGCCTTGACTCAATTAGAAAATTAAAAACACCAAATGATAATTAGAAATGAAAAAAGGAGCGGCCGTGAACCCGATTAGTAGTCCACGGCCTAAGAGTATTATGTGTTAGCAATTTTTAACATAAGCTCGTATTGATTACACAATAATTGCACCACTAACCATACTACCCCTCAACGTCCCTTTCTTTTAATTTGTTCTTGATATACTCGCTGGCACTGACCGCCACATCTTTGCTGACATCAACACACATTTGCATCCCAACATTTATCTTCTGTGCCGTTTCAGGCGATATTGCCGGTGCTGAATTCAACTGCCCCTGATACGAATCTCCTGCCTCTGCCGTCGCGGGCGTTGTCATATAAATCGCCGTTGCAAATCCCGCACAATAAATCAAAACCAAAAATATAAGCTTCATCATTTTTCAGATCCCCCTAAAGAGAGCCAACATAATATCTTTCATCCTCACTACCAAAACCTTAATATACAAACCACCAACTGCAAAATTTCTATTGGTAATTTTTGAAATCTATCCCACTACCTTACCTGATACACAAAAACACCCTCTTTATTCGGACCTCCCAACAAAAAAAACAGCAAAGCCTAAGCCTTACTGCTTGATATCTGATTTAAGCTGACAAAAATTATCAGCCTGTAATATGGTTTATACCCTAAACCTGATTCTTATCGAGCACTTTTTTCAAAGTCTCACAAACCAGCTCTGCATCCTCTTTCGCAAGGTTATTATGGAATGGAAGTGCTATCGTACAATTGCATGTCGCGTCAGTCACAGGGAAATCGCCAACCTTATAGCCAAACTTATCAACCATAAATGGCTGTAAATGCACCGGGGCAAAATAGTTGCTGACCTGTATCCCCTCTTCATGCATATCCATTAATACCTGGTTACGTTTTTCCAGAGTAATATTTTTTATCCGCACAACAAAAACGAACCAGCTCATATCAACACTTTCGCCTACAGCAGGAACTATCAGTCTGTCCTCGTCCGCCAGCAGTTGCTGATAATACCTCGCCACTTCTTTTCTCTTAGCTTTAAATTCATCAAGCCTCGAAAGCTGAACAATCCCCAAAGCACAGTTAATATCGCTAAGTCTGAAATTATAACCTAACCTGGCATGACTAAGCCAACCGCCGCCTGCACTCCTGCCCTGGTTACGTAGCGAAACACACATATCCGCCCACTGGTCATTATCGGTAATAATAATACCACCCTCTCCGGTAGTGATCTGCTTGTTAGGGTAAAAAGCAAAAAAGCTCATATCGCCGAAAGTCCCCGCCTTTTTGCCGTTCAAAGCAGAACCCAAAGCTTCACAGCTGTCCTCAATAAGATACAGATTGTGCTTACGAGCGATTTCAAGATATTTATCAAAATACGCAGGATTGCCAAAAGTCTCGATAGGCAAAATAGCCTTGGTCTTATCAGTGATCTTTTCTTCGATCTTTGTATGATCCAGATTCATCGTAACCGGGTCAATATCAACAAACACCGGCTTAGCACCCGCCATCATTACTGTAGTCACTGTTGCGATAAAAGTAAAAGGCGTTGTGATAACCTCATCACCCTCGCCGATACCTAAAGCCAGCATACTCAAATGCATACCGCTGGTACCGCTGTTAACCGCTACCGCACGTTTCCTGCCTGTATATTCGGTAAAAGCCCGCTCAAATTCACCCAGCTTAGGCCCAAGCGAAAGGTTCGGACTTCGCAAAACCTCACAAACCGCTTCGATCTCTCTTTCTGTAATATCAGGCCTGGATAAATTAACTTTCATTACGACTCCTAATATAAATATTACTTTTCAATAGCAGAATCAGCATTATAATTTATTTTGCCGGTCTTTTCATTATCTAAAATTAAGAAACTTTTATAACATACAAGCCTTGAAAGCCGATATAATCAACTGTACTGTTAATATATCAGTAATATTGTTATTAAATACGAGCCCAAACCAGTTAAACAGGGCTTTTAATTAAAGATTCAGAAAGGCCGACATGAAAAAAGACTCAGAAAATTTCCTGAAACAGCTGCTCGAAGCGCCAAGTCCGTCAGGCTATGAACAGCCCGCAGCAAAAATATTCCGTAAAAGAGTTAAAAATGCAGCAGATAAACTCATCACCGACGTCCACGGAAACAGCATCGCTATCCTGAACCCAAACGCAAAATTCAAATTCATGATCGCAGGACATATCGACGAAATCGGTCTGATAGTTACCCACATAGATGATAAAGGTTACATCTACACCGCACAAATTGGCGGCATGGACCCATCTTTATTGGTAGGCCAAAGAGTAAAGATCATGACCGAAAAAAGTGAGGTTTTTGGCGTCATAGGTCGAAAAGCCATCCACCAAATGGAGCCTGAAGAAAGAAAGAAAAGCGTTGCCATGAAAAACATCTGGGTCGACATCGGAGCAGATTCAAAAAAAGAAGCTGAAAAGAAAGTAGCCATTGGAGATCCGATCATAGTAGACGTTCTCTACAGAAAACTCAATGGCGACAAAATAGTCTCCCGTGCAACTGACGACAAAGTCGGCGCCTTCATAGTCGCAGAAGTCATCCGCGCTCTATCCAAAAAGAAACTTAATATCTCTGTCGCCGGCGTTGCAACGGTACAGGAAGAAATTGGCTTGCGTGGTGCAATGACTTCTGTTTACACAGTCAATCCCGATGCCGGAATCGCTATTGATGTCACTTTTGCTTCCGACCACCCCGAAACAGATCCGAAAAAAATCGGTACCGTCGAACTCGGCAAAGGACCAGTTCTCCATAGAGGCCCAAACATCAACCCGGTTCTCGAAAAAGCACTTTTCAAAACCGCCAAAAAAATAAAAATCCCTTACCAGGTAACCGCAGAACCAAGAGGCACAGGAACAGATGCAAATGCAATGCAGCTATCCAGAGGGGGTGTTGCAACCGCCCTGCTGAGCATACCAAACAGATACATGCACACACCTGTAGAAGTTATCTCTCTAAAGGACCTCCAAAGCAGCATAAAACTGCTTACCGAATACATAGCTTCCCATCCAGCCAAAAAAGACTATCGGCCTTAAGATTTCTTTATGAAATGACAAAAGCCCCGACCATCAAACCGGGGCTTTTTTTATAACTTCAATCTAATAAATTTTTATATCACCATTTGCTGTTGAAATTTTCAGCTTATTTTTACTATTACTATCGCCAACCACCCATCTACCGATCCCTTTTATTTCACCTTGAAAATTCAAAAGAAACTGACTATTAATCTTACCATTTCCGGTAGAAATCTCAACTGTCGCCGAATCCCATCTTGGTGCCTTTAAATCAATATCACCATTGCTTGTACCTATAACAATAGTTGAAACGTCCGCCGCCTCAGCCGAATAAAACAAATCTATATCACCATTACTGCTTACCAATTCAGAATCACCGTTAACATCACTAATTGTAATATCGCCATTGCTTGTTTTGGCTGTTATACTTTTATTGATCCGATTAACTTTAATATCGCCATTGCAACTCATCAAATATGCATTCGCACCAATATCAGATGCCTCGATATCACCGTTTGTTGTTGTAGCAGAAACACTTTTGCTTACCTGTCTGGCACTAATATCACCATTACAACTTACAAAAACAACTGCCATCTGTTTAGGCCCAACAATATCTAAACTAACACTGATATTTTTATTTCGCCCATCAGGCTTTTCAATTTTCACAATTATTTTGTTATCTGCTTCTTCAAGCGATACTTTTGTTTCTTCTGCCAGTTTTTGTGCTATTTCCATCGTTCTTGCCCTGACCTTGATCTTTGCGACAACCCTGCAATCGCTCGTCTCATTGCCGTTATAAACTATATCACCATTTTTAGTCTTCGCTTCAACAACCTCGCAACTGCCCACTGGCTTTGCCAGCTCCACAATCCGCTCATATTTCTCTTGTGGCCCACAACCAACGATAAAGCTGATCACAATAAATAATAATACTACAAATAACTTTGATACTCCCTGAGTTGTCTTCATTTCCATACTCCCACATTAAAACATTTTTTATTTTAATCTACTTCTTTGCTCTTTTATTGTCAAATAAATAATCTCTGCCTGCGGGCAAGAAAATTTTTACAATAACGTGACATATAATGTTAATTATTTGAAAAAACATCTTGACTTGTGCCCTTTTTTCTGATAGAAACCGCTTAGACTTTAAGTGAGGACTTGTTTTATCTGATGGGGCAATATTATGTCCGAATTCGAAACAATTAGAACTGTAGCTAAAGAGACTCTTGCGATACCAAATTCGGGCCAATCATCTGATTATTCCCTCTGGGATCGCAGCCAGCGACTCGTGCGCAATGTCGAATACATCTGTCAGCTTCCCGAAATCAAGAATTCAAGCCCTGATATCGATATATCCAGCCTGATTATTGCGACTTATTTCTGCCAGGCCGGTCTTGCTCATCAATACAAAAATAAAAATTCAGCTTCAAAATCCCATACAATCTCAGCTAATACTGGCAATACACTTGAACTTTGCTCAGCAATTATAGAAAAAAAACTCAGCCCAATTCTCGAAAAAACACAAATAAACAAAATATCAAAGATCATCACTGAAAGCGGCAGTCATTTAACGGATATAACTGAAGCAATGATACTTTCTGACGCACGAAATCTCGACGATATGGGAGCTACCGGCATATTCAATGAATTCAAACGACACATCATTCAAGGCAAAGGCGTTACAGACGCACTGCAAAGCTGGAAGAAAAAAATCGATTACCGATACTGGCAGGCAAGGCTAAAAGAAAGCTTCAGATTCGAACCCGTCAGAAAACTCGCTCAACAAAGGCTCTCTGCTACAGAATATTTCATGAACCAGCTAAAGATCGAACACTCCGCAAAAGACCTGGAAGAACTATCCGCATAACTTATTACCTAAAAAGACTTTACACGCAATTTGGCACTCTCTGTTAATAATCCTCAATGTAAACCCATAAGTATTTTTTAATCCTTGTAACCTTTACATCTAAAAACAGGTATAAGCAAACAGAAAGATATTGTAAAACAATTAGAGGTTAGCCCTAATATTTGCTTTTGAGCCGCAGTTGGAAGATTTTTGACTTCTGATAGGGATGCAGGTCAGCTTTGTCTGAAGATAAAGAGGTTTTTACCTGATGCCGAGAAGATTTGCTTGTGTGCCAAAATGAATTTTTAGAGGTGTTAAGGGTTTAATTACATTTATATACCGTTGACAGGACCCAAAAACCCGGATATTGTTGCGATTGGTTAACTATTCATTGAAAGGAAGTAAGAGAATGAAAAGGTTACTTATTTTAGTTTTACTGCTTACAGTAGTTTTTACCCGCCAATGCAGCGCAAAACCATTGGATCCAACCATTGTTGACATAGACGCTGGTTGGCTGTTTCATGCTGACTACGACCAATTCAATCAATCAAAAATAGGTGATCTTATAAAACAACAAATGTCTTTGCTGGGCATTGACAGCCACCTGACCAATTTTTCTGATAAATTCGCCTTTCATCCACTTGAAGACGTTAATAGCGTAACTATCTATGGCCAAGGTGAAGATAAATCAAAAGCCGTCGCATTTGTCTATGCTAACTTTGAAAAACAGGTATTACTCGACCTGTTGGAAAATGACTCTACTCATGAAATAATCGAATACAAAAAGCAAAAGATACACAAATTCAAAAATAAAAAACGAGCCGACGATGAAGGCAAAATAACTTTTGTTCTGCTGAATACAAACAATATCATACTCTCAACAGGCCTTGATGCTGTCAAAACCGCAGCTGATAATCAAAATGCTAACGGAAACAACGTGGCAAATACAGAGTTGCTAAATCTTCTAAAAAATAATTCTTCTCCTGCAATAATACAATTAGCAGGAATAAACATAGCTGAAAACCTAAGTCCAAAAAATAACTCTATCGTACTAAAGCAAACCGATACGCTTTCAATAACGATCGGCGAGCGTAACGAAATGTTTTACATCGACTCAAATATAAAGGCCTACGACTCACAGACTGCTATTGACATTGAAAACATGATGCGGGGATTTATTTCATTAGGACTGCTGGCATACGAAAAACACCCCCAATTGACAAAAATAGCTCAAGCAACTCAGTTGATAAGAAAAGATAAAACTATAAATATATATTTCGAAGCTGAACCTGAATTTATACTTTTAATGTCGACCGAAGCCTGGAAAAAGAAAATGGCAACGGAATGTATGGATTAAAATCCATAAAGAATATGGCGGATTTGCAGAACGATTTAAAACTATTAACAAATGAGCAGCTTGCTGCTAAGGTTCAAATTGGATGTAAGGACAGTTTCTCCGAATTAGTCCTGCGTCTGGACAATAGACTGCTCAGCTTTCTGCTCGCAAGAACAGGTAAACTTGAAGATGCCGAGGACTTGGTACAGGAAACATTTGCTAAAGCTTATAAAAATATTAAAAAATTTAATGACAGATGGAAATTTACGACATGGATATTCACGATTGCTGTCAGACTGGCCAATAGCCATTACAGAAGGCGAAAAACTGCATATAACATTGAAGATATAGGCGATTTCGAACATAAAGCTGATGGACCCGAAAGAATCGTTGCAAAGCAGCAGCAGTGGGAAAATATCTGGCTCCTTGCCCAAAAGACTCTCAGCAGGAACCAGTATCAATCTCTCTGGTTTAAATACGCTGAGGATTTGCCGATTAAAGATATCGCCAAGATACTGGGCAAAAGTAAAGTGAACATAAAAGTGACATTGTTCAGAGCAAGAAATAATATGGCCAACGTATTGGCTGATAAAATTTGAAAAGGAAAATTATGTTTTGCTGGTTTTTTAAATTATTGATTTCACATAACCTGGACAACAAAATCGAAAATAGCAGTTTTGTTGAAAAACACATTGCCGCTTGTAAAAGCTGCTCTCAGTTTTACAACTATGCAAAAAATCTCGAAGACAAGCTGATACAAGACGCCAAAAGTTTGCAGACCAAAGCTGCACCGACCACTGTTGATATAACAAAATTCAAACAAGTCGCCGAAGCTGTCCGTCATACAACGAAGATCAAATCCGCTCTGCTCGCCGCAGCTGCCTGCATAACTATAGTTGTGATTTTCTCTACGGTATTAAATATTCAAAAAGCAAATGAAACAAAAAAACTTAAACAGGCAAAATCACAAGAAACTTTAAAATATGCCCTTTCAACCCATAACCTTATTACTGACAATATCCAGACTCAGGATTCTACTTCGAAACTTGTTCAGGTAATGGCAAAACCATATAAAAATGAAATCGACACCATAAAAAACGAAACCAAAACAGCTTTGATATTTCTGGTAAGCTGCTTAGAAGTTCATATTGATAATAACCAGAAAAATATAATTATAAATTGATTCTCGCGTCAAAAGTCGTTTTTTGAACTCAAAATCAGCCTTTAAGATACTGGAAACAGGCTCTAAAAATACTTATGACGCTGGCGTCTGGATTAGCACAAAAAGGAATCGCTTAATGTTATTAAAAAATAATCTGCTCCGATCAACCACCAGAAAATTTTCAGCACTAATTTTTATTCTCCTGTTGTCTCTGACAACTTTTGCTGCCGCTGCCGAGGTGATCAAGCAAACCCCAGCCAAAGTATTAGCTCAATATGGTCGGGGCAAACTGCTCGAAATAAACAACCAGAAAGTACTTCTGCTCGCAGGCACTAACTACGAAATGGGTTATCAGCAAGGCAAACTGCTTCAGAGCGAAGTGAAAGCTCTCGTAGAAAGAGTTCTCTTTGTCGTCCGGGCAGCAGAAGCAACAAAAGCAAAAGCATTCCTCCAGCCCGGAAGTATAGAAAACGCATTTGAAAGAACAAGGCCATTTATCGATGAAAGATATTTTGAGGAAATGCAGGGCATCGCCGACGGTGCAGGCATTGACCTCAGAGATGTCCACCTCGCAAACGTATTCCCGGAGCTTTTCCATTGCAGCGGATTCGCCCTGTTCGGCAATGCAACCAAAAGCAAAAAGCTCCTTCATGGCCGAATCCTCGACTATATGACAGAAGCAGGCCTCCAGCAATACGCCCTGGTCACAATAGCAAAACCAACCGGATACAACAACTTTGTCACCGTAGGCTTTCCAGGATTAGTCGGCTCTGTGACATGTATGAACGACAAACAAATTGCTCTCGGCGAAATGGGCGGAGGAGGCGAGGGCAGCTGGGACGGAACCCCAATGACATTTCTAATGAGAA
>JAGLTN010000110.1 GCA_023135255.1 Planctomycetota bacterium | reverse complement strand
ATAACTCAAAGATAAGAAGTTACGGATTTATTCGCGAACATTTCTTACCCTGAAGGGTACAATATGACTAAATTATACCATAGAAGGGCTTAAAATGCAAGGTTAATCCCATCGTTTAGGCTTGGCATCCATTCCCATATCCTTACGAAGCCTCGCCATCGCCCAGCTCCACCAGCATGTCTGCTCGCCATTACCAGCGTCCTTAACGATAAGCTTGCCATCCCGATAGCCAGCCCCCTCCATATAAAGCTCAGTAGTATTAACCTTCTCCAGCATCTCAAATATTTCCATGATCCGCCACCACTGCCCCTGCTGTCTGCAAAAATCAATCTCCCAACCGATACCCTTACCAATGATCTCAGGTGAAGGCCCCTTATCTTCATACCAATCCGTAGGCAGCCACTTGGTCCCATCCGCTAAAGTTTGCATAGCTTTACTTCTAAGCAGATCGATCGTATTAACCAGCACCTCTCTGTCCAAAGCTTCCCACTGAGCAGCCACAGGCGAAAAATTAACCCATCCCATATCGTGCATAGGCTTTCCACCACTACCGTCAGGCAGCCTCATTTCCAGATAAACCTTTTTCCCGTCAACTTCTCTTGTAAGATTTTTATCTATCCCATACCGAAGCCTTTTCAATTTATCTTCCCACTTATCAGCATGCGCATCGTCACCGCGTCTCCTGGCAACATCCGCCATCGCCTGCCACGCTGCGCCATTAAAGCTTTGCGTCAAAAGATCATAACAATGCCAGAACCGATACTCTCTCGAATGTTCAAAAGAAGGGCAAAGCACCAAATCAACAAATCCCCACGTCGGATTATTTCCATACATGAAATATGGAAAGTCACTCGCCCGATCAATTATCTTCGCAAGATATTCATACCACTTATCCTCGAATTCTTTGTCGCCGGTCTTACTAACAAGCCTTGCCCACGCCATAGGCACATGAGCCTGCCCGTCGACCTCATCGAAATCGCTGATAATAAAATACTCTTCATCATCTTCATGCCCCAAGTCGCCCGTATCGATAGCAAACCCGCCCGCCTCTCTGCTCTGCTCAAACCAGTAAGACTTTTTTCCTTCACGTTTTACAAGAAAATTAGCACCGAACCCGTCGCTCTCATTAAGCCTCTTATAACCCATCCACCAAGGCCGACCTTTCCCTACAAAATCAATTCGAACATAATATTTTTTGCCTGCCTCAACTTTCACTGGTGAAGTAAAAACAAAACGCTTCCACAATTCGTCCTGCATATTTGCATTAACAAAAAATTCCGAACTCCCAAGCACCTCACCATCAGCAGATTCTCTGAGGCTAAGCACAAACTTACCATTAGATTTTTTCGACCTGACCGCCGCCTCAACAGCTTTAATTGCCTTATCACTACCAGCAACAAAACTAACCGCACTTCCGCCGCCTTGTTTCAGATGATGAACCACATGATTAGTCTTCGCCTGAGCAATATTATCCGCGTCAGCCACAGGGCGTATAAGCCTGCCCCTGTGCTTGCCTATTACATGAGGCAGCCTTTCCATTCCATACTGACTTGCAACCTGCAGATCCAGATTCAAAATTTTCTTAGCGTTCGCATAGTCTCCTGTCTCCAATAGCAGTGACGCAACCCCGCCCGTAGTCCTCGGATACATCCCGTCATAAGCACCAGTCAAAGACTCCTCGATATACCCATCCTCTTCGATTCTGTCGACCAAGCTGTAATAAGTCTTACTATAAAGCTTCTCAAAAAACTTGCTTCTCAATTTCGCTTTCACTTGTTCTTTATCAGCCCAGCTATCCGTCCTGAAAGGCCCAGCAAACATGCATTCCTTATTCAACAAATTCTGCGCATCAGTTTCACCCCAGCCATACCTGACCGCAATAGGTTTGGCAACCTTGTCACTGAAACAAACTATCCAGTCATGTCCAAACTCCGTATCCGCCGGGTAAAACCGATGATCCTCACCAGCGATCTCAAACTGATTAAAATCCCCGTTCGCTTTAACAAGACCATTAGCCGCAAAGTCAAAAAACACCTTTATCTTATTCCCCTCGATTTTCATCTCCCGATAAATGGGCCCTGAATAAACAAACCCCTTTCGATCAGCCGTTATCCCAGGCCAGTCATCCGTCCTGAAGCAGCTGCAAGGCAGACCCGCTTTATTAAACAAATTAGGAACCAGAGTATCTCCCCACGCAAACCGAACCGCAACAGGCTCTTTCACCTTGTCACTATGTACCAATATCGTGTCACCATCGATCTCAGCTTTCGCATCAACAAATTTCTCATCCCCGCCGGCGATAGTGAAATAATTCAGCTCATCACCTCTGCACTCAAGCCCGCCGTGCAAATGATCAAAGAAAAGTCGAATCTTATCGCCCTCAACTTTCATCTCCTTATACACAGGCCCGGAATAAATAATACCCTTTTTCCCGTAAGTCTTCGCCAACGCAACCAGCGCAAGCCTCTTACCGACATCCTGCTTATTTGTCGGATGAATATCATGCACATCACCAATATCTATCGTCTGCGCCATCCCGCAATTGGCAACCGAATCCACAACAATCCTCTGCGATTCCCGCATTTCCGAAAGCACAGGCTCCCAATAACCAAACGGCGCTATCTCAACCAGATAAAACGAAAAGTCACCCTGTCCCCATTCCTGCCGCCAGTTACCGATCATCGCAGGCAGCAACTTCCTGTACTCATAAGCCCTTGAAGCATTAGCCTCACCCTGATACCAGATAGCCCCTTTTATCCCGTAAGGCATCAATGGCGAAAGCGAGCCATTAAACAGCCCCGTAGGATAACAAACATGATCTCTGCCTCTCGGCACCTGTGGTTTATAAGGAGCATTCTTACCTTGGGCCTTAGCCTTGGCAGCAGCCTTCTTCCACTTCGCCATCCACATCTTATATCCCTCCATCGCCTGCGGATACCTCTCCATCGCAACCTCAACCTTATCGAGTATTACCTTCAAATCCTCATCAGCCTCCAGCGTCTCTCTGCTCACCCACGCCTCAGCAGGAGTGCTCGGACAGCAACACATTATCAGCCCGATCGGCACACCAAGTTCTTTATGAATCTCGCGCCCAAAGAAATAAGATGTCGCGCTAAACCATCCAACAGTCCCAGCCCCGCAAACATCCCATCCCTTAGTCTCAATATCCCTCTGCCTCTCCTGGGCAACAACAGCACCAACCTTCAATAATCTTATCCCCGGATAATCAGAATTAGCGATCTCCTCTTTTGCATTATCACTGTTGCGCACATAAAATGCCATGTTAGATTGCCCCCCGCAAACCCACACATCACCGCACAAAACATTTTTAATCTTAATCGTATTATTACCACTCACCTCAATATCGAAAGGCCCACCAGCCTTAGGCGCATTAACCTTAACCATCCACTCGCCGTTGTCATCTGCAACCGTCTTAACTGCTCCCCATTTCCAGCTTGCCTTAACAGCCACCTTCTCGCCAGGCTCCGCCCATCCCCAGACAGGCACTTTCATCCCTCGCTGAATAACCATATAATCACCGAACAAACTACCAAGCCGAACATCCGCCAAACCCACAGAACATAAAATTAAAACCAAAACCGATATGAACAAAAAAGCCGATTTATTTTTCATTATACATTTCCTTCCATAAAGATTGAAAAAGACAAAAGCAATAATAACGCATGATTGTAATCATTACCGCACCCTTATGCAAATTGTTCATAAAAAAGCTGTTTTTAACCGTTCAAATAAGAGATGGCAACTCAGACCTGTAAAACCAGCAACCCAATTGTAATAAAATCATAGACTTATGGTAAAAAAAATGTTATAATACGAACAATTGGAAGAAGGAAAATGAGGCTTAAACTTTCTTCATGTATTTGGTTTTTTTTAAAGTGAATATTTATAGGAGAGACCGTCATGAAAAGAACTTTATTTTTTATTATCATTTTATGTGCATGTATTCACCCATCTTTTGCCAGCGACAATTCCTGGAGCGAAGGTGCTGATATCAACAACGATGGAATAGTCGATTATAAAGATTTTGCAATAATGGCAAAATATTGGCTTGCAAGTGTCCCTGATATAACATGGGTGGATATAAACGATTCGGGTGAGGGAATGAAAGACCCTAACGGTAACCCAATCAGTCATGGCGGTTTTACTGGCGAGATGAGCAAATACGAAACAACAAATGCTCAGTATTGTCAGTTTCTGAATGCCGCCAAGGATTCCAACGATATTACAGTTGGAGCATACAACTTCGTCTATGGAGCCGTTGGCTCTAACAGTGGAGCAGATTTTGAGGGTGAGCTTTATTTTTACACATATCCATACAATTTTGATAGTCAGATTACTTATTCCGGCGGGATTTTTAGTGTCCGCAGCCGTGATGGCTATGATATGAGCAATCACCCTGTTGTTTATGTAAGCTGGTATGGAGCAACGGCATTCTGTAACTATTATAGCTGGCGATTACCAACTGAGTGGCAGTGGCAGGCAGTAGCGGACTACGATGGCACCTACACATACGGCTGCGGGACAAGCATAGATCCAAACAAGGCGAATTACTGGCCAAATAATCCACTCGGTCTGACCAGTAAACCTTATACATCGCCAGTTAACCATTACCCGTCTTACGGCTATGGTATGAATGACATGGCGGGCAATGTCTTTGAGTGGACGAGTAGTATTAATTCTGGAGGCTTTTGCCTTCTCCGCGGCGGCTGCTGGGGCTACCTCGACGGCGCCTGTGCGGTCTCCATCCGCGCCACCTTCGGCCCGAGCGGCACGGACGACAGCGTAGGGTTTCGAGTTTGTCGTTGATTGTTTTTTCGCCTGAATTTTCTGTAACCCTTTGCTCTTTGTTCTTTTACCCTTTGCATCCGAGCGAAGCGAGGATCGAAAGTGAAAATATTACCTTCATGGTGAATAAATATTACCACAAGGCTAAAAAAAACAGCCGGAAACTTACAAATTCCCAGCTGCTCTAAAATATCTAACTTTACTCATATCCTATTTGTTATTAATTGTAACCCCAGCCCAATCATCAGTCCTGAATGGACTCGCCGGCAGCTCACCGCCATTAAAAAGATTCCCAATCGCAGTATTGCCCCAGCAATATCTAACCGCTACAGGCTTACTAACAGAATCACAGCTAACAACAACCGCCTTGCCGTCGATGACTGCCTTGGCATCCACAAATTTCTTATCCTCACCAGCGATCTGGAACTGTTTCAAGTCACCATCCTTAGCGACCAATCCGCCGCAAGCATAATCAAACGAAATCCTGATTTTATCACCTTCGACCCTCATCTCTTTATAGATAGGCCCGCTGTAAACGATATCTTTCTTACCATAATCCTTAGCCAACGCCCAAAGCGCAAGCCTCTTACCAACATCCTGCTTATTCTTAGGATGAATATCAGACACATTTCCAATATCGTTAGTGACAGCCATACCGACATTCTCAACACCCTTCAAAGTCAAAAGCTGCGCCTCCATCAACTCCGCCGCGGCATACTCTGTCCCATACTTAAACGGCGAGATCTGAACAAAATAAAACGGGAAATCCCCAATACCAAAATCCTCTCTCCAGTTCGCGATCATATTCGGAAAAAGCTTCCTGTACTGATAAGCCCGCCCGGCATTACTCTCACCCTGATACCAGATAGCACCCTTGATCTCATAGTTCAAAAGCGGTGCGATCATAGCATTATACAATCCACTTGGCCGATGCGGATTGTCAGGGCCAAATGGTTTACCAGGCCAACGCGGAACTTTCTTACCTTCTTTTTTAGCTTTGGCTTTTGCCTTCTCCCAATTCGGCAACGTCTCCTCTTTATATTTCTTTATAGCCGCCGGATAAGCCTTCTCAGCATCAGCATACCTTTTCAATATAGGCTCAAAATCAGCATCCTTTTTCATATACTCATCTCTCGTCCACGACTCCGCAGGCGTCCCGCCCCAACTGCTGTCGATCAAACCAACTGGCACATCCAATTTCTCATGAAGATATCTACCAAAGAAGTAACCAACCCCGCTAAAATTCGCAACAGTATCCGCGCTGCATACTTTCCACTGCCCGCCGCAATTATCCTTAGGCTCACCTGCAACAACATTAGGCACAGTGAATAACCTGATAGCAGGGTACTTTGAACTGGCGATTTCCTTTTTCGCATTCACACAGCTTTTAACCGCCATCTGCATATTAGACTGCCCGCTGCAAATCCAAACCTCACCTATCATAACATTCTGCAAAATTATTTCATTATTCGCCTTAATAGCGATCGCGAAAGGACCACCCGCCTTACCAGTCTTGATCTCAACCATCCACTTTCCATCCCCATCGGCAACCGTCTTAGCCGCCCATTTCTGCCATAAAGGCCGAACCTGAATTTTCTCACCAGCTTCCGCCCAGCCCCATATAGCAACCTTAGACTCCTGCTGCAACACCATATTGTTACTAATAATGCCAGGCAGCCGAACATCCGCCGTACAAACACAAGCAACTATCATAACCACTGCAAAAACAAAAACTTTCTTTAACATTACGTTCTCCTAAAAATATAAATATGTAAAAATTATATCACTCACAACCAAGTTCCCCGTTTATTCGCGGGTAAAGAACTTTGAGACAACACTTCATAACTTTCCTCGCGGAAATTTCTTACCCTGAAGGGTAT
>JAGLTN010000011.1 GCA_023135255.1 Planctomycetota bacterium | reverse complement strand
AAATTCAATTGGGATCAGTATAGATATCTTTCAAAACCCACTTGATACCGCCTTCCAGATGCTTCTTAAAATTCTCATCTTTGTAATGATCGATACTATGTCCCAAAGCTGTATACCACTGCCTGCCACCGTCAAACTCATGACACCAACAAAGCGGAAAATACTGACCAAAGACTTCACCTGGATAATCCTTTTTGCCCTCATCTTTAATCGTCACCAAATCAACCGCCAGCAGAACATGAATATCTGGATTAAGCTGATTCATAAAATAACATTCATCCTCCCATTTCCAAATCTCACCGAGATGAGCCGTCGAAGGATTATCATGGTCAATAACCTTAACATCAAATTTCTGAAAATCAGGATGCCTGACGAATTTTCCCCCTAAATTTGCCCAGAACCAAGGCCAGTTCCTCTCCGAGCCGCACACAGAATGAATACCAACAAAGCCGCCTCCGCCCTGAATATAAGCCTTGAAAACATCCCTCTGCTGCTGCGTATCGAATGTCTCATTATTAGTATTAGAAAAAACCAGCACATCAAATTTGCTTATCTTTTCTTTAGTAAAGATTGACGCGTCATCGCTGACCTGGCAATCCCAACCATTTTTTTTGCAGATATTTTTCAAACACTCAACACTGGCGTCAATATTATCATGCACATATCCCTTACCGTTTTTGGTATAGATAAGAATATTTGCTTTAGCCAGACACAAATCACAGGAAAAAAGAACCAGCAAACAAACAACGATAAAAACCGTTTTCATTCTGATTTTTACTTTGATGTCACTGTAGGCGGATAAACATAGTTTTTCCATAATGTCTCCATAGTTTCAGGATTTAATTTACCATCGTAAACGATCATGCGATATCTTAACACATATTCTTTGCCGGGTTCAATTATCCAGTTCTTAAACTTGATCGGGCAAAATTCAAAAAACATATCTCCTCTGCCGCCGTTAGCATCCGCAGACCAAACCATCATAGGTTCGGGATGCTCTCTGTTTGCAATATGGCTTAAAAAAACAATCCCGCAATATTCGTCTTTACCAGCATCGCCATTAACATCGCACCACCTTGCTCGTGTGCTGTCAGCGTCTTTCCTGGTCTTACCGGCAGAGGTTAAAGCCGAACAATTCTCTTTCGTCCATTTCTCCGTTGCCCGAAAACCTATCCCTCCGCCATAGCGGTACTGCTCAAATTCAATAGGGCTTTCTAAAGCATTATTAAAAACCGTCATAAGGTCAATTATCCAGATATCCTTATTATCAACTTTTCCAGCAAAAGCTTTTACATCCAATACCTCATTGATAGCAATTTTGTTCTTAGCTTTATCAGAAAGATCCCAATGCTCCTGCCTGACCTTAAAACCCCCAAAGACATGCCCGGAAACCTTTGACAAAAAACCACCAAAACGTACCGTCCCCTTCCCTGCACCAAGATCCCAAAAGTTAACTTCACGCCCGTCGATCCTGGTTTTTGTCCAGGGCCCCCATATCCCGTAGTGATGGTAATGATCCTTAGGCTGGATACAAGTCAATACTTTTCCCGCCGGTGAGAAAAGCGGATGAATAAAGCCGTTCTTTCGATAAATTTCGTCAACCCCATCAGGCACATCGCAAAGCTCATATTGATAGCTGAGAATGTTTTTCCCACCACTGACAAGAGTGATAGTTTCTGCACCGGTATCAGCTTTAATTAAATTCTCTTTTTTAACCGCATCTTCAAAAGCAATTTCAAAAGCAATCTTTTCGCCAGCCTCAATTTTACGTCCCGGCATAAACCATAGCTTACCAGTGCTCGCTTCCAACTGGCAAGGCAAAGCTGTCTTCTTATCATTATCCAATCTGTATAAAGCCATTTCTTTTGAATCAGTATTATAACCAATACCCTCAAGATTAATAGAGACAGGACTCGCAGGCAAAATGGTGTGAGCTGATTCTAATATAAATTGATGTCTTTTTTGCTCAGCCAGACAGCACAACCCGCAAAGCAAAACCACCAGCAATACAAAAGTATTTTTAACTGCTGTCATTATCAAATCTCCTTTACTGCGTCTAACAAAGTTTTAATATTCTCACCCGGCACACTATCCCCCTGCCGCACGATGCAATTATACCCTTCAGGGTAAGAAAT
>JAGLTN010000109.1 GCA_023135255.1 Planctomycetota bacterium | reverse complement strand
GTGGTCATTTTTATGAAAAAAAGGGAAAAAAAGGGAAAAAACCGGAAAAAAGGTGAAAAAAGGCAAATTTTTGAAAACCGTTTTCGCCAAATCCACCCAAAAACACCAAAAAAACTACCAAAAAACCCTCCCCATCAGATTTTTAAGCGCCCATTTTTCGCAAATGCGTAAAAAATCCCCGCAAATCCGCCGCAAAAAACAATCAAATCTTCACATATTATAGAAACCGAGTAGTAATTCTGGCGAGACACGTAGAGCCGCGTAAGCGAATGGGTCCCCCAAAAAGCTCGTCGGAGTCGGAATTACTACGGTCGATTCTCTCGACATCCTCGTAGGTCTTGATTCTGGCTTTTACATCTGTACTGTTTTTTTCGTCTGGTACAAGGAGAACTCCCACATCAATACGTGTTTCTTTTGCCATAATTAGTCATCCTTGTTTGTTATATGATAGCAGTATCCACACATGCCACCATCGTCAACTGATAATTCCTCATAGGGTATTTGCGTACCACATCGTAAACAATGATAAGGCCCCTCGGCACCACAATTCACACAGATATAATCAATCGTGTGATAATATTCTTCACTGCACTCTGGGCAATAAGCAAATGTGGCGTTGCCACCATCCATAATTATGCTATGGTCACCCTCGGATTCTTTTTCGCACGCCAATGGCAGCAATTCTTCATAACTCCATTCCTCATCACAAATTCTACATTGAAATGACTTTTCAGCGGCTTCAGTTGAATCGTCCTCTATGGGTTCAATTAAATCAGAGCCACATTCTGGGCAAATAAATTCATCAAACATTCTCAAATTGACATCACTTATCCATTCAAGCTTTTCCATAGCCCCACAGCACGCTCGTTTATCTGCAAGATGCACCTCATTTTCTTGGATCAAGCTGTCCCATATTTCTGATTCAAATAATCCCTTAGGATCTTCATTCAATTGGGTTCGGATGAAATCACAGATAATTATAAAACATCCAGAAATATACTGTTGGACTACCTCAGGTTTTGTTTTCTCCTTGTCGTAATAATGTTCGATATTGTTTCTGTAATCCTGTGCTTTCTTAAGCCGTTTCCAGTTTACTTTTATTTTGAGACTTTTAAATCTTTCTTGGATTTGTTGGAAATCAACGGTCTTATTACCATTACCTTTCCAAACAATTTTGCCATCTTCTTCGGCAGGTAAAATCCGTTGTTTGAGCAATGCTTCATCATCGTCTTGACTTAGCAATGCCAATTTATGCTTGAATAGGAGCAATATGCCGGCATAGAAGTTTCTGACTGCCGAAAGCAGTCGCTTAGGATCATTGGACTTATGATCTTCTACTCCCAACTCAATGGAATCTATAGCATTTTGTAAGATACTCATATTCTACAATCCAAACTGAACTAAACTCAGCATTCTTTCTCTTTCTTTAGGAGTAACTTCACGGAAAACTTTCTGAGATAAAGCCATGATAAGTTGTTTCTGTTTTTTCAAAGCATCCTTACTGTATATATAGTTTTCATCTGATAATTCATTCATTATGGACATAATCCAGCGTAGAAACTGATTAGGCATAGCTATATCAGATAAATCTTCCCAATCTGTAATCGTTTCATACTTTGCATTCATGCGAGCTTCCATCACTTTGTCACATTTTCCTTTACAGGCAAAATAAGTATCAAGTATGTGGTGTTTCCCGTCTTCATCATATTTTGTAGCAGAAGCCACCAAAGCACTGAAATCTTTTTTGTAAAGTGCTTCCAAAAGATCTTTACCGCAATGATCACAATTTAAGGGCACGAATTCATCAAGTATTAGGTGTATAGGGCGAACACTTTTATATGATTCCGGAAAGTATCGCAATACTAACTGCGAGAAACCCATAGTAATTAAATGGTTTTCAATCAGCTTGTGGTCAAATATTCGATATTCTGAAATCTTTTTATTATTTCTAAGTTGCTCAAGTCGATCGTTAAGGCCACATGATGCAATAGTTGAATAAACCCCCATGAATCCGTCAGCATTAAACCCTTGCACTCTCTCAAGAATATTTTTTTCATCATCGTTTTCATTGACAGACTTCTCACTATGTGCATTGTGTTTGCAACTAACCAGCCAACGAAAACGCTGTGAATGAAATTTCCCTTTTAACTCTTCGGTTACTAACATATCCTTCCCACCATCTGGGCCTCTATTTGGTGGTGTTTCAATATAGAAACCAAGCTGTTGCAAAAAGTCTCTTGAAAACAACTCCCATATTTCTCCGCTTTGTTCAATTTCTTTGAAATCAATCAACAGTTTGGCTCCTAAATAAAAACTTCTGATATATCATCAAAAATACGTCTCCGCCCATTCAATCAATCTTCCAGCCGGATTACTTTATCGACACTAAAATCTGCCGGATATTTAATGTCAAATACCTTTTTATCGATCTTACGATTGATCTTTGGTTTTATAATATCGACCTGGAATATGTCCTCTTCCGTTGAAACCGCTTTTATTCTTGTCGGCACAAATAGTTTTTTATCTATCCAGAAGTCAATAACAGTATAGTCATCCGCATAGTACGACCCCTTTTTGACTTTCAAATTGAGGTGTATCTGCTTCTTATCCTCTTTAACCAGCGTCAGATCAAAATCTTTTTTAAGGTCCTCCGTCCGCGTAAAGCCGACAATAGGAAAATCCCTGCTGGCAAGTTCAAACACATCCTTCGGCGAATTAGCATCAGCAATCTGTCTTTTCTTAACAGACTTCATCTGATGGTCTATCCTCATCAGCCAAACACCGTCGAAAATATACTGCTCAAGCTCTTTACGCTCTTTTTCATCATCCTGCTTAACAGTTTTAAAATCTATTCGAAGTGCGGAAAAGTCTTTTTGTTTTACATAATATATCTGCCCCTTGCGCAAGGTTTCAGACTCAAACAAAGGCTGACTGACAAGATATTCGATCCTCGCCTGGAAAAACTCACGCTTAGCTGTCTCAGCAGTAAGCCTCTCTAATATCTCATCGATCCTGTCATTTTCTTTTTCACAAGAGCTGCTTTTACCTTTGCCCTGCGCCGCTGAAAAACTAACACCCAAAAACAGTAATATAACCACAACAGTATTTAGAAATTTTTTACGATTCATATTAAGAGTTCTCATTTTTAATAATATTCACTAACAGACTTATCTCTTCAATTACATAGTCGGCATGTTCGGCAAATTCTCTTGCCTTTTCATTATTCACAAGAAGAACCGACTTTGCCCCAGCTGCTTTGGCACAAAGAAGGTCAAAAAGATAATCTCCTACCATAATAGCCTCGCTGGGAGCTACTTCAAACTTTTTGCAAATAAATTCCAAACCAAACGCGTCAGGCTTTACCGGGCCGTCTTCTCGGCCAACAAAAATATCAAATTCAATATTATGCCTGCGAGCCACTTCAACAGCGTTGTCTTTTGTATTTCGCGTAAGTACAGCAACACCCAACCCTTGGCTGCGAATCCACTCAATAGTCTCTTTTGCGCCCGGCTGAAGCGATGAATTATCTACCGCCCGTTGTTCATGATACCGAAGTATTTTATTCAACCGAGCCCTTTCAGTATCTGTAGCCTGTCGCATTATCTCCCATACAGGCCCAGCATTTCTGTCAAGACCCATCTCCTCTCTGATACTGTCAAAATCAAAGAAAGGCTCTGTAATCGTCCCATCCAGATCAAATATAACTGCCTTTACCGCCATACACCCTTCGCCTTTACATTTACTGCTTTTTTACCTCTGAGCAGATCAATAAAATACTTACACGCATGACTATACATCTTATTCTTACGAACAATAATCCCTGTTGGTCTGACAAAATTTTGATTACTAAAAGGTATTGCTTTTAAGGACCCGATTGAGACTTCCTGTACTATCGTACTCGCAGGCAGGATAGATACTCCGGAATTAATCTCTACCGCCCTTTTTATGGTCTCTGTATTATCAAATTCCATCGTCGGATTAACTACCACATTATAACTGCTGAGAATATTATCGATCCATCTCCTGGTAGGTACATCGCCATCGAAACATATAAATTTCTCAAATTGCACCTTATGAATATCAATCTCGCTCTCACTCGCCAGCAAATGTCTTGGACTGCAAACCAAAACAAGAGGCTCATTTACAAATTCATAAACTTCAAATTTCCTGTCTCTTTTAGGAACTGCCACCAAACCGATATCAATATCACCTGAAAGCACCTGCATATATATCTTGCTCGCCTCCAGGTACTCGACATGAACATTGATTTGAGGATATTTAACCATGAACTTTTTAACATAGCTCGGCAAAACATGCATACCAATACTGAAAATCGCTGCAATATTAATTCGCGCACTCGCCGATGACCGCATTGTATTTAGCTCGCTTTTAAACTGCTCATACCTGTCGAGAATATCGCGCGAAGTCACATAAAACAGCTGACCTTCTCTTGTCAGCTCTATCGGTCTTTTCTTACGGTTTATCAGCTGACATTTGTAAACAAGTTCTACCTGAGCAAGCTGCTGAGATATTGCCGACTGACTCAATAAATGTTTTTCAGCAGTTTTTGAAAAACTCTTCAATTCTGCCAAGTCACAAAAAATTCTAAATGTTTCAACATGCATTATCAGTTTTCCTAATAAGCCTTATAACTATTAATATCTTGCATCTTTCTATAAACATTGATAATATTCTATTTAGTGTTAATTTCAAAGGCAATTATGACTAAAAAAATGAATTTTATTTTATGGAGGTGGCTCCAATGTCAGCCAATAGCGTAATTCAGTCTGTTTATGAGCAGGTTTTAAGCCGAAACCCCGGTGAAGCAGAATTTCATCAGGCGGTAAAAGAAGTTCTTGATACGCTCGGGGCAGTACTTGAAAAAAACCCTCAGTATGTTGAGGCAAATATTCTCGAAAGATTCGTGGAGCCTGAAAGACAGATCATATTCAGAGTTCCATGGCAGGATGATGCTGGTAATTACCAGGTAAACCGTGGTATGAGAGTTGAATTTAACTCCGCTTTAGGGCCTTATAAGGGCGGTTTGCGTTTTCACCCAAGCGTTTATCTTGGAATTGTTAAGTTCCTCGGTTTTGAGCAGGTTCTCAAAAATTCGCTTACCGGTCTGATGATGGGCGGCGGTAAAGGCGGTTGTGACTTTGATCCTAAGGGTAAGAGCGATAATGAGGTTATGCGTTTCTGCCAGAGCTTTATGACAGAGCTTTGCAGGCACATCGGCCCTGATACTGATATTCCTGCTGGTGATATCGGCGTAGGCGGCAGGGAAATTGGTTATATGTTCGGTCAGTATAAACGTATCCGTAATGAGTTTACCGGCGTTTTAACAGGTAAAGGGCTGGAATGGGGCGGTTCGTTGGTTCGTACTGAAGCAACTGGTTACGGCTTGGTTTATATTATGGACGAAGCACTCAAGGCTGCTGGTAAGAGCTTTAAGGGCCTGAATGTTGCGATTTCCGGTTCTGGTAACGTTGCTCTGTTCGCATGTGAAAAGATTAATCAGCTTGGTGGTAAGGTTATCACAATGAGTGACTCTAACGGCTTTATACATGATCCAAACGGTATCGACCTGGACGCTGTTAAGCAGCTCAAGCTTGTAGAGAGAAAACGTATCAAAGAATACGCAGCAACACATAAAAACGCTACTTACTCAGATGGATGCACGGGCGTCTGGACTGTTAAATGTGATGTTGCTCTTCCTTGTGCTACACAAAATGAACTCGATGGAGAATCAGCAAAGACTCTGGTTTCTAACGGCTGTATCGCTTCGGGTGAGGGTGCAAATATGCCTACTACTCCGGAAGGTGTTGAAGTCTTTCAGAAGGCTGGAGTTATCTTCATTCCTGGTAAAGCTGCAAACGCAGGTGGTGTTGCGGTATCTGGTCTCGAAATGGCACAGAACAGCCAGAGGCTATCCTGGACATTTGAAAAAGCTGATGCGGAGCTTAAGAATATCATGGTTACAATTTACAAGAACATCAGTTCAGCTGCTGACGAATACGGCTGTGCAGGTGACTTTGTCGCTGGTGCGAATATTGCCGGCTTTATTAAAGTTGCAAATGCAATGCTTGCTCAGGGGCTTGTGTAACTTAGGCTATACCATAAAGTTTTTATGAAGGGCTTTGCTTAACGCGAAGCCCTTTTTTTTTGTATAGTGTGAAAATCAGTATTATAGTATTTATCTGTGTTGGCCGTAGTAATTCCGACTCCGACGAGCTTGTGCGGGAGCCCATTCTCCTCGGAATTACTACTCGGTTTCTATAATATGTGAAGATTTGATTGTTTTTTGGGGTGGATTTGGGGGGATCTTTTACGCATTTGCGAAAAATGGGCGTCGAAAAATCTGGTGGGGAGGGGGTTTTGACAGTTTTTTTGGTGTTTTTGGGTGGATTTGGGGAAATCGGTTTTCAAAAATTTGCCTTTTTTCACCTTTTTTCCGGTTTTTTCCCTTTTTTTCCCTTTTTTTC
>JAGLTN010000108.1 GCA_023135255.1 Planctomycetota bacterium | reverse complement strand
CGAGTAGTTTGTATTGACCATTGCTGTCGGTGGTGACAACATCCGTGCCGTTGGAAACCGCGACCTTTGCGATACCTACTTCCCGCGCATCCTGAATGCCGTTGCCGTTAACGTCATTGTAGACGACCCCGGTCGCATCCTGGGGCCCAGCGATAGTAGAAGTTTCCGAGATAAAGCCCGTGATAAAAAACATGCAAACTGTTAGAAAGACAATAGTATGTTTCATTTTTGCTCCTATGCTCATTAATGAATCTGTCATTTTTCATATAACAATAGTATATCCTGGCTCAGCTACGCCACTGGCCACTCTTTCAGCAGAATATCAGAACCATCCCGAAAATTCAATATCTAAGTTCATTTCGAAGGTGCGCATCTTGACTTTTTTGCAATTATATACTATAATTATAGTAACCTTATCCGGGGGAAAGAGGTATATAGCTAAAACACTTTTTAGGAGATTGATTCGTGATGAAACACTTAAAATTGGTAGAGGCTGTCTGTTTATTCCTGTTTATAGCTCTTTTTTGCTCAATAAGCCTAGCTATTGATGGAGATATTAACAACGACAGCAAAGTAAACTTCGATGATCTTACTATAATTGCTGAAAACTGGCTGGATAGCTGTTCTGACCCTTCATGGTGCAACGGTGCTGATATTAATGCCGACAACATCGTCAATATGAAAGATTTTGCTTTACTTTCCCAGAACTGGGACAAAGACAGCAGCCTTGTTTTATGGTACCAGATGGACTCAAATGATGACTTCACCGTGGGTGACGGTGCTGGCGGAAGCGTCACTGGCAGACTTTATGTAGATAATAAAGTTACCGGCACAAAATTTGCCGCTATGACCTCAACAAGCGGAATCGTTTATGATCCTGCTGAAGAAGCAGTTTACATGAACGGTGTTAATCCCTGCAAAATCGACGGCAAGGAAAACGGCAATGCCCTATTCACCAGCAGCACACAGTACACCTTCTCACTGTGGGCAAAAGGTAAGAAAAGTGTTGTACAGGGAAATGGTTACAGTTTCTACCTGTGGTTCAGTGATGATTCAAAATTCAAATGCGACCTGGGATTTCAAGCTACCCAAAGTGCATGTTTTACCGCTCCTGGTGGCAGTTGGCTGAACAATGCTTATCACATCTGGGATCCAGACCCTGCATATGCTGACATATATGTAGACCCTGAAACATGGAATACATACACTTTCACATGGGACGCTGACAACAACATGATTCGTACCTATGTAAACGGCATACTAAGAGCATCTTATACAGGCCCAAGCGGCGATGTACCTGCTATTACTGCCGGTGCTACTATTTCAGCCTTTGGTTTCGGTGACAACTACGGCTGGGCTGGTCCAGGTGGTTGGTACAAGGATTTCAGAATCTACAACAGAGCTCTGGAACCTTATGAGGTGGCTGAACTTTGTGTAGAGGTCCCAGCGACATCATGGGGTCATAGCCCGGCTGATGGTGATATCGCAGCGGTTACACCAGATTTTGATCTCACACTAAGATGGTCCGCAGGCAAATACGCACAATCTCACGATGTTTATTTCGGCACCAGTTATTCTGCTGTCGAAAATGCTATCCACGCCAGCCCGGAATATAAGGGCAATCTTTCAAAATATATAACAAGTTATAACTTAGCAAGCCTTGACCCCAATTTGACTTACTACTGGAGAATCGATGAAATTGGCACTGAAATAATTTATACAGGTCTAACTCTCTCATTCAGTGTTAGTGATGTCTGGCTTTATACTTTCCATAACTCTACGAATGATCTCGATGCACAGGAAAGGATTTGTGCTTACACAATTCAGGGCTTCGCAAACAGAGATAAAGCAAGGCTGTTCATTGATACCAAAGGCGGAAATCAAATGATCCTCAGAACAGTTGACACATACTGGGCTGATTACCTCCAGACAAGCAAAGGCTACAGGTTTGGTATCATCAACAACCTCAGAGAGCTTGTCCAGTTAGCAAAAGCTTCCGGTTTTGTTGATGGTCTGGTTCTGTATGCCCCATATACTTTGGACGTTGGCGGTGAAGTAATGCCGGCATTGAATATCGCGTCAACACAAAATCGTCTGCCGGTAACCGCTGACATGATCAATTACACATCTAAAGAGATTCAAAACTACGGCTCTGCAAGGTGCTTTGATGGCATGAATACTGTTGATATAAGGGGCAACTGGGCAACTCACCTTGATGCTCAGACTGACTATGTCACTAACCATCTCGCCGGCACACCCACAGACGGCGTTTGCAAAGTACATCAGAACTTTTCAACTTTTAATGAAGGCGCTAATTACAATGTTAGTCTGGATTATGGGATAATCAAAGGCTACTTTTTCATGGATATGAACCCGGCGGTTACAAGTGAAAAGACCCTCTATAATATAGTAATGGATTATCTCACAGCGCCTGCTATGGTATTTGGCGGATGGCATAATGAAGGTAGTGACGTTGCTGCTATCTCTGCAAAAGGCAATTTCGCCGTACTTTCAATGGGTTCTAACCTTAGCTTTTGGGCACATGTTCCGGCTGACCCGGCTAATCTGTGGATGAGAAAACCAACTTCAGGAAAAACTCTCGATCCGAATAAATTCTATGTAATGATACAGGCTTCTGACGGTGATTCTATGGGGTTTGAAGTTGGTCTCAAACCTTCCGGTTGGAATGGTCATTCCATCTGGCTTGATCCCGATAGGGGTACAACAAAAATAACATGGACTACTCAGCCCTTGTCAGCAACACTTTGGCCTGCTTTGACAGAATACTACGTCCTTACTTCGACACCAAATGATACTTTCTGTACGGGCCCGTCAGGTGCCGGATATTGCCAACCTTCATCATTTCCCAACGATGCCGCCCGGACAGCTTTCGCTGTTTTTGAAGAACCAATTCTGCAGCTGACCGGTATCCAGTGGGCAGAACAATGGTGGGGCTGGAGCGAGTCACTCTGGACAACTATGAGAGCAGGCGCCCCTTCTATCAAAGCCTTCGGCCACCAGGGAACATCAGGAGGCAAAAATCACTGGTTAGATGACGGCACTCCCGTTGCGATTTCAGATAGCAGCTTATGGCATCCTTTCCTTGACCCGACAAATCCAGCTGACCCATATAACATCAGCGATCCAAACAATATCGTTAATCATATAACTGCCTTCGCAGCTACCAGGAAAACGCCATACTTCATTACATGCTATGACAATCCGCCGCATGCCTTTTTGTATTCGAAGCAATGCCAGGCATCTCTGCCAGCTAACTTTGAAATGGTTACAGTGGAAGATTTCATTGACCTGATGGATCAGGCGGTACACCCAAAGCCTTGGGGAACACTGCTGACTTATGACGATTTCGAAACCAGCTTCGGCAGCTGGACAGACGGCGGAACTAACTGCGACAGGAGCTATCAAGTTGGAGATACGTATTCAAGATTAGGTACATACGCTATCCATATCACCAACACCGGCACTACTTCTCTGTTCACCATCACTAACCCCATTGATGTCGATACACCCGGATATACCCAGATTAAAGTTACATTCTGGTATGTTGGAAATAGTATGGAGACAGGGGAATATTTCAATCTGGAATATTCACCTGATGGTGGTACGACCTGGAACGTTATAAAAAAATACACATCTGGTACTGACTTTGCAAACGGGGTCACGAATTTCAGGTATAACGTTGTTTATATCAATGAAGGTACTATTGCTCCCAACCAGGAATTCCCAACTAACATGAAGCTAAGATTCAGATGCTATGCGAGCACTACCTATGACCATATATATATTGATTGCGTAACTGTAGAAGCGCAGTAAAATGAAACATCTATAAGCAAAAAAGCCCGCGGAATAATCAGCGGGCTTTTTTTTATAATTAGTGTACGTCTTCAGCCGAAGTGAGACAAAAAACCGTTTAGATTAAGAGACGTTTTTTAAGCCTAATGGCACAAAAAAATAGGAAGTAACAAAAATATTGAATTGCAACACGGGTATAAGTCTCGACATGTGGCGAACTTAGGCAGTAAAAAAACACCATTGTCCTCACATGTCAAACTAACGGAGCAGG
>JAGLTN010000107.1 GCA_023135255.1 Planctomycetota bacterium | reverse complement strand
AACTTCTTATCTTTGAGTTATTTACCCGCGGATAAATGGTAAAATACAATTGGGATCAGTATAGATAGGCTGAGGGGTTGGGTTTTACGCATATGCGAAATTTGCGGATACGCGCATGTAGAAAAATCCCAGCTTTTCCCCCCAATTTTCCCAGCCGAAACCTTTCATATAATTAGTTTTACTAATAACAAAGCTGATAATTTTCTTTTTAAACTCTGTTATATTTGCTAATCTACTGGAGCAAAGCCTATTTTAGCAATTGGCAAGGGGGCTTATGGAAATAACGATAGCGGAATATGATCCCCAAAAGAAAGGCCCAAGCTAATGAAATGTCCTAAATGCAAAAGCGAAGTTACAGAAACAATGCTTATATGTGACAACTGCGGATATGATTTGACACAAAAACAGGAAAAACGCAAAGCAGGAAAAAAGAGATATCCCAAAACAGAGTTTTTCGTTTGTGTTTTTGGAGCAATAGTAGCTTTTTGTCTTCCATCCGCATTTGGTGCTACTAAAACAATAATTCTTTTATCTTTATTTTTAATCACAATAGAAATTGCAAGGCCGATTATTGCTCTGGTTAAAGGTAATGCTAAAAAAGGTTGGCGATGGGATATTGCGTCCATAATTTCTCTTATATTCATTTCTGTATTTTTTACACTTTTTAGTTTGGATGCTCCTGCAATAGAATCTGATTATACCGTTGCTGATCTAAGAAATGCTCCTGAAAGTTGCAATCCAAGCTATGATATTTTGATGAGTATAGCGGAGGAAGATTATTATGAAAAAAACGGTGTACCATTGATAGGCTTGACTGCTGAGGATGTTAATACTATCAAAGTCGTGGCGAAAAAGGTTAAAAAGATAGGTAGAGCTGAAAAAACAGAATTGTTTTTGGCTTATCAGAAGCAGATATTAACAGCGTGGAAAAATGGTCAAAAGGGCAGAGATGTAATAAAAAAACTTGATAGCTTTGAACAAATTGCCGATTTGGAGAAACCAATATCTCTATCTGATGATGACCAGCTTTCCTATTTAAGAAATTTGCGGAAGATATGCCATCTGTTTTCCTTGTATGTACATTTGCAAACAGCACAAGGCAATATCGACCAGGCCATAGATGAGCTTGTTATTTTGAATTCAGTTGTACGAAAATTAGCTGTTAACGTCAGGACTATGATAAATAAGCTGGTTTTTATCGCCGGTAATGCTGTTTGTATAAAAGCTGCTAATTTCATTGCTAATGATAGCAAAACAACTCCATCTCAGCTTGAGAGATTAGCAGCAGAGTTTCCGTCTTTCTCAAAGCAGCAGCTGTCTTTAAGAAATGCGTTATTGTTTGAATATATGATGTATCGAGAGACACTTGATGACCCAAACGAATTCAAAGTAAAAGGTCATTGGATGATTAAACGTAATTCTGTCAGTCGATTAATGCGTAATTGTATAATCAAGCAGATAAAGCTTTCTGGTGATGCAAATGAGCAGGACAAACAAAAGGGAGAACTTTCAGTTTGGCCTTGTAATTTGCCAAGTAGCTGCAATGTTAGAATTGATGAAAATGAAGAAATTCCATTTGTGTACAAAATGTTATATAATCCAATCGGGGCATTAACAACCCTTATCTGTTTGCCGGCTGTAGAGAAGATTCGCGAAATCCGCACCAAACTGCAAATACATGAAGACATGCTCGGTATCGTTTTAAACAAAAGGCTAAATCGGGATTTCAGCTTGAAGGCTCGTGCTTATAGCGATGAATATATCATCGACATCGAAAACAAGAAAATATTCAGCCCAGGCCCAGATAGAATCGCAAACACAGACGACGACATAAAGCTGGATATCGAACCTGAAATCCTCGGCTGGACAAATTAATAGGGGAATATTCTTCATCTATACTTATTATTCATCTCTTTTGTTAATTTATTATTAGACGGTTGTCATAATAGCGGGGTTGGTTATAATGGATTCAAAGCAGCTGTTCTTAGCTGAAAATTAATGAACAATATTTTTATTTTAAGCTGAAAGAACCGATCTGTTAAAATGGAACCGAAACAGTTAGAGAAATACAGCTCAGCGATAACTCTTTCTGATATGGAGATATTTGTTTTTCCGGAACTGATGTATGCCTTGGTACTGGCAAACATTATGAGTCCGGTTATCTGGAAGTGGCGGGAAAGTGATACTTTCAAAAAGCTTCGGGGCAAAAGCAGCTATCGCAAACTCATCCGCCTTAGACAGTTTGTCATGGAGTTGTATGGCTTTAATCTCGACCTGGAGACGTGGGGGCTTACCACACAGGATGTTGAGTTGGCAAGGTTTGCAGATTACATTTCGCCCCGGCAGGTCGCAGATAGTAACGCTTTGTTTGGTTATCATGGCGATGAATATTATTATGATGTTGATATTCGCCGACATTTTGGGCTGGATAAATACACCAGCGACGTTATACCGTACTGGAAGACAGAAACCGTTGAAGCGATGGATGCTTTTAAACTTAAAGACGGTTACGACCAGGGAGCAGGTGAATGCGTTTCGTTGGCAGCTCTTTATGCTGCTGCGGCGTATGTCGTTTGCGGTGTGCCTTTGAAAGATATCTATATGATGCTGACGCCTTTGCATTCCCAGAATTATATAGACGTCAACGGCGGTCTTGTTACCAATAATCGCAGGATAGTGACAAAGAGTATGTGGTTTAACGGCACCGCTATCTCTAACAAATCCCAGCGTGCACTTAGAAATGAACAGGTGACGATCGTCGCCCATAACACCGGCTATACGCATTGTCTTTATGGTAATGCTACCATAGATGAAAAGGCTTATAATTATTTTGCTGACAAGTTAGGCGAATTTCTCTCTGCTGAAATGAGTACCTTGACAGTTGCGAATTTTCTCCGCACTTACCATAAGTATCATAAGTATTTTCAGTTTTGCTGCGAGAATTGTCGTGGAGGCAACAAATTTGTAAAAGCTGAAATACTCTTTGAATACGAGCACAGCAGCAACTACCGTATAGCTGATGATACTTTTGAAAAACTTATCGAAGAAGTTTCCGATGAGGATATGCTGATATATAAACATCCAGAGAGAATATGTGCCAGACAGCTTTGTGCGTTTTTGAAATATGAAAATCTCGATGTTAAAAATAAATCTGATATCCCTGCCATTAAAAAATATCTTTCGACTTTTATTGAGCCTATAAATGATTTTATAGCTGAGTTGATTGATTTCATGCAGATACACCCAATGCTGCCTTCATCTGAAAAGCAATATAAAAAAACCCCTGCAATAGATTTGCCGGCAGATGGCCAAAGAGAGCAGGTAATCGAATACTTGCGATCGATCAGGGATAAAAGTACCACCGTAGATCTTGCGTTTTATGCTTACCGGGATATGCAAAGCTGTCAGTGGTCACCATTTGTCAAAGCTTCTGTTGAAAGATGTCCGGTAAGTATCGAGCAGGCAAAAGATATGTCCAATGAGCAGGTTTACAATTGGTTGAAAAGCTTATCTAACGATTCGATTTACGATAGCTGCAGGCTCGCAACGCCCGATGAGGTAATAAATTATAAAACCGGAGACGGTTTGGAAAAAGCTTTTGTGTTAGCTGATATCCTATACAATAAAAGTGATTCCAATATCGAAATAATTACTCGCAATGGGGCTGTGGTTTTAAAAGCGGATTGCGAATATCATTTTGAATCAGCTAAAAATCTGGAAAAAAAAATTACGATTACCAAAGAGCAGGGCTGTTTAAAAATCATTGAGGATGTTGAGTAGTTCCTATAGTTTTTAGACTGGAGTTCTTTATGACAGACTTTTTAAAAATGCTGCTTGTTGATTTCTGGGCAACGATTGCAGAGATGAGCCCTTATCTTTTGTTCGGTTTCTTCGTTGCAGGGCTGATAAGTGTTTTTATTTCTCAGCAAACAGTAGAAAAGCACCTCGGTAAAAGATCGCTCGGTTCTTTGGTAAAAGCCTCGGTGGTTGGTGTACCATTGCCGTTGTGCTCTTGCGGCGTAATTCCCGTTGCGATGTCACTTAGGAAACACGGCGCGAGCAAGGGAGCGGTTATCTCATTTCTGCTTTCGACACCGCAGACCGGCGTAGACAGCATATTCGTTACGCTGAGTTTGTTAGGCCCATTGTTCGCTATCTTCAGGCCTTTAGCCGCTTTTGTCGTTGGTATATTCGGAGGCGGTCTTGTTGATATGGTCGAAACCGAAGACGATCAAGCTGTGCCTCAATGCCACGAGCAGTGTTGCGATCCCAGCACTGAAGGCAAAAAAAATAAATTTAAAGCAGGTTTTAAATATGGTTTTATTACACTGCCTGCTGATATCGGCAGAGCGATGCTGTTGGGTATTTTGGTTGCAGCATTTATTTCTGCTGTTGTTCCGGATGGTTACTTTGCGGAAAAGCTTGGGACAGGTATCTTCGCAATGGTAGTGATGATGATGCTCGGCATACCGGTATATGTATGTGCTACAGCTTCGGTTCCTGTAGCAGCGGCATTGATACTTAAAGGCCTGACACCCGGAGCAGCTTTGGTCTTTTTAATGACAGGCCCAGCCACCAATGCCGCATCGTTTGCAACAATATGGAAAGTTATGGGCAAAAAAACCGCAATTATGTATTTGTTGACAGTAGCATTTACATCTTTGATGGCAGGGCTGCTGCTCGACCGAATAGCTGCTGGTATGGATTTTCAAATTATCAGCAAATCAGGCTGGATGCTGCCTGATATTGTTAAGCATATTTCTGCTATAGCATTTTTAGCTGTTTTGGCTTTTGCGTTTACAAAAAAGAAAAAACACGCGGATTAGCGGGTACCTCTAAAAAAGCATTTCCCGCTTATTTGCTCCAATAAACAAAACCACAGAAATTTCCGTGTGTTTTATTCTTTTTCCTTTTATAATTTCAATGGGTAATAAATTATGAATAAATTTTAAGCGAAAATTTAACTGGCGGCGATAGATAATGGCTGAAAAGAAAAACGTTCTGTTCTTATGTACCGGCAATTCCTGCAGAAGTCAGATGGCTCAGGGATGGGCTGCTTATCTTCGAGCTGATGAGATAGAAGCATTTTCTGCCGGAGTCGCCCCCGCAACTTTAAGCAGCAGGGCAGTTGAAGTTATGGCTGAAGCAGGCGTTGATATTTCTAAATATTATTCTAAACATATTGACGATTTGCCTGGCATAGATTTTGATCTGGTAG
>JAGLTN010000106.1 GCA_023135255.1 Planctomycetota bacterium | reverse complement strand
CCAGGCAACCAGATTCGGATCCGCTGTTATTTCGACTTCAAAGCTCCATACATCGCCTTTCCATACATTAACATCGTTGACCTCGTCAATACGCCAGTAGTATGTTCCATCTGATGGGAAACTTGGAGTATAAGCAGCAGCAACCCGGTTGCCCATGAATTCTGCTGATAAAGTATTTGCATCATTAACATCATTAAAATTTGTACCAAGGTAAACATTATGGCTTGCTGCAAACAAACCAGCAACCCATTCCATGGTCAGAGCATCAGGTGACCCTAACTCAATACTTGCACCATCTGCGGGATATGGTGTTTTAGCCACTTCAAAATAACCGCCGCTAAACATAGCAACTTCCTGTGCTGAAAGAGCTTTATCGTATATCCTGAAGTCATCCATTTTGCCGTGGAAGCTGTCCCAGTACCCCGCACCTGTAGACGTTGCGTGGAAGATATTGAATGCATTCATATCAGCAATCGAGTCACCTTCCTCTATATCGCGGCTGGCACTGGTAATAAGCTGACCATCAAAGTAAAGCTTCTTAGTTTCAGCTATTTCGTCAAATACCATTGCAAAGTGATGCCATTCATTTACACCTTCGGTATCCGGATAATAAGCACTCCACCATTCATCCTGTGATGTAGTACCAAGGTTGTAAACTGCCGAGAACCTGGTATAATCATCGAACTGATAGGCTCTTGCCCACGCAAGTTTATCGCTGTTGGGATCAGTACCAGTAAACCAACCACCTGTATACAGACCTGAGGAACTGAGTTCTGTAAGCTGTGCCCAAAACGTAAATGTTGCCTGTTTGTCCATCGCTGAGAAAACACCCATCGGAACAGGAATATAAACGTTCCTGTTGGCAAAATGATTGTTCAAACAACCGTTGACAGCACCGTCACTATCCCAGCCATAGCTAACCGTTCCATTGATAGATGTATGAAAACCGTTACCTGATGAGTCAGTCACATTCGCGCCGGAAGTCTCATCGAATTTGTACCAGGCAACCAGATTCGGATCCGCTTTCACGATAGCAACTCCTCCTATTACAAAAACTAACATTAATAAACACAATAATTTGTTACACATAATAGATCTCCTTCAAAATACATATGTTAATAAAAATTTACATTAGCTGACAGTATTCAGCAGAATATGTACGCACCCTTCCCGCGGGTTTATTAAATTTGCCTCCTTTCCTTTTTTCAAAAACTATAATCTTCCTGCTATGCTCTTGTCAGCATTACAATTCTGGCAATACAATATCCCTGCATCCCTGCATAAAAAAACAAATTGGCATTGATACCACATCCCATACCCAAGTTGATGACAGCATCCTATTTTCAATCAGAGAATAAGTCAATATGTTTTTAATGTAAAAGTTTTTTACCTTTCCAGCAAAAACATTCCATTTGCTTTTTAGAAGCCCTTGAAAGGGATAAAAAAACTAAAACTGTGAAAAATATTACTTAAAATCACCAAATAAGTAAAAAGGCGTGGCAACTCAGAGCTGCCACGCCTTGGTTTAGTACATTAAAAACGTATTATTGTCTTTCATGAGCACCGATATCAGCGATGCCGTTATACAAACTGTTGCCCCGGAAATCATAATCACGTTATTTAGTACTCTATTCACCAATTACAGTAATATCATCGATATAAACATCGTCATAGTTGTTACCGGCGGAACACTGAAATCTTATTTTCATATCTATTGGGAAATCATAGGTACCGCTATCAATAGTTACCGTATCCGTATAGAAACTATAATTCGAAAAATCTGTTCCACATACATAGGTAGCAACGGTATTCCAGTCGTTTCCATCGTAGTATTCGACCCAGAAATCATGGCCGGTATTCATACCATATGCATAGTAAGCAAATGAAACCCTTATCTCGTCATAGCTTCTCACATCTATGCCAGTGGTGTGGTAGAACGAAGAAGCAACGCCGGAGTTATCCTGGATATTAATCGCACATGAGTCTTTGTAAGCACGAGTGCCGTAAGTGTACCTTGAGCAATCGCCGCCGCCATCGGTATAGTTGCCGAATCCTGATTCAAAATTATCATAGGTCAACACAGTACCACTAACAACACCTGCTTGTGTCATCAGGTCTACGAAGTCAACACCGCTAACGGTAATGAAATCCGCACCCAGATCATCTTCGCAAATTGCTGC
>JAGLTN010000105.1 GCA_023135255.1 Planctomycetota bacterium | reverse complement strand
AAGAAGTTGTGAAAATATCAGGTATTCTTTAAGATTGGGTGCGGTTTTGCTGTCGGTATCTGCCGGGGGTGATGTCTTTTATGCTTTTGAAGTAACGCGCGATGTGTTTGGCATCGGGATGGCCGAGTTCTATTGCTATCTTTGCTATGGGCAAATCTGTTTCTAAAAGCATCTGTTCAATGCTTTGACAACGCCAGCGTTTAATTTCGTCAGTGACAGATCTGCCGAGCACATTGCGAAACCTTCTTTCCAGACTTCGTCTTGAGATTGAAACTGCATCGCAAACGTCAGTGACTTTCATATAGTTTCTCGAAAACTTTTTAATAAAATGCATTGCCTGGGCAATTACAGCATCTTCAATGGCCATTGTATTAGTTGACTGTCTGGCTACCACAGCCTGTGCTTTAACAACAATATCCTTTTGGTCTACATGCCGGCCTTTCATAAGCTTGTCAAGAACCTCTGCCATCTGGAAACCGGCTTTGGCGTAATCAAGGGAAACACTTGATAAAGGCGGGTCGGTAAGGTTGCATATCGTCTCGTCATTGTCAGCACCGATTACCGAAATCTGTTCGGGAACACGAAGTCCCGCTATTCTGGCAGCTTCTATTACCTGTTGGCCTCTGATATCATTACATGCGATAAGCCCTACGGGCTTTGGCAGCGTTTTTAGCCATTCAGCAATAAAGAGTTGTTCATTTTCCCAGCTTCTCTGCGATTTATTGCTTGGCTGTTGATATAGTTTCAGACCAAAACCAGCTTTGGCGAGGATTCTTTGAACAGTTTCACAGTTAGTCTGAGACCACGGCATATTATCAAACCCACAAAAAGCAAAATTGCTAAACCCCCTATCAAGTAAATGCTCGATCTGCAATTTCCCCGCAGAGACACTATCAACTTCCAGAACATAACAGCTGGGCAGGTCCTTATTAAGAACTTTAGATATCACAGCTGGAATATTGAGGCTAAGTAAGGCTTCGACATCCTCAGTATCCCTTGTAATTATGCCGTCAGGCTTCCACTTTTTTAGTTTTTTTATATCAAGCTTGCGATCTGACTTGATATAAACCGGAGGCCTGCGATAAAACTGCCAAGGCCCATAAAGCTGAGTATATTTACCAATCCCTGCAAGCATATCTCTGCCCGAAAGCCGAGACGACTCGATGAGCAATATCACTTTAGGTACTTTAAGCAAACCAAAACCTCACTTTTTTTAAAGCTGTCAAGTGCCAGCTTTATTTTTGAAGAAGATTTACAAAATCTCAAAAAAAAATATGCTTTTTATTCTACACCTTTTTATACGAAACCCAAGCAGAAATTGACGTAAACTGGTGATTTTTTTGAAATTAAAAAAGTATTTCGTCGCAATCAGGGGATGATTATTTTAGCAAAGTAGTATATAATACCTCAAGTGAAAAAACTGAAAAAAACAAGCGAACTTAATGCTGTTAAGTCTGTAGTAAAAGCAATATTGCAAATAGTATTAAAGAAAAACTTATTTCACAGGAGACCTTATTATGACAAGGAATGTTTCAAGGCACCTCATTTTATCAGTAATATTTCTAATTTCTTTTTTTACAGCAGCTTTTGGACAACCAGCTTCAATTTTAACCCCTGCCAATCCGACTTTAACCGAGAAATTTGCGGCAGAAGAATTAAGTAAATATCTTCAAAAAATCACATCAGAAAAAATTGCTATTACGAGTACTGAGAAAAATGGTGATTTTACATTTTCAGTTGCTAACAATCTTAACCCACAGCTTAATCTTGGGCAGGAAGATTACTGCGTAAAAACAGTTGAAAACGGGATGGTTCTTTCTGGTGGTGGTGACAGGGGCAGCCTTTATGCGGTTTATGAATTTCTTGAGAAACTCGGATGCCGCTGGTACTTCATGGACGAAGCTGACGAGATCATCCCAAAACTGAGTATTGAAGAAGTAATTAAAATTGCATCAGGCGGTCTTAATATTGTTGCCAAGCCTGACTTTTCGGTCAGGATGAGAAGGTTTATCACTTATGATCTGGGGCATAGAAATAATAAAGTATCCAAAGTCATTATGAGCAAAAAACAGATGACAGATCGGATCGACTGGATGTGTAAGAACCGGATTAACATTTTCCAGTACGGCATCGACCACAACAAGGACTGTTATGATAACTGGCCTGGGTATAAAGCTGTCTTTGACGAATTGAAAAAACGTGACATGGTAATCGGCGCAGGCGGGCACATGTTCTTTAAATTTATGCCGCCAGAAACATTCAAAGAGCATCCGGAGTGGTTTGCTTTGATAAAGGGCAAAAGAGTCGCTCATAGTCAATTCTGCACTTCCAACAAAGATGCGTGTCAGTTTTATGTAGATAACATGCTGCAATTTTTAAATGAAAATCCGCAGATCAAATACTTTGGCCCCTGGCCTCATGATATGGGCAACTGGTGTGAATGTGATCTTTGTAAGGATATAACTGTCGGCGATCGTTATCTTGAATTAAGCAACACGGTATACAAGCTGCTCAAAAAAGAAAGACCTGATGTAACATTTACACATTTTCCTTACGGATCTTTTATGCAGCCGCCGAAGAATGCAAAGCCTGCTAAAAATATGAATATTACGCTTTGTACATGGGGCAGGAATTTTGATTTTACAATGGACGACTCAAGGACGCCTAAGCATTTCCGTGATGCACTTGCCGCATGGTCAAAATTATCAAAAGAATATAACAATACGTTTATCTACCATGAAAAGTACCTCAGGCATCTTGGTTTTGGATTTCATCCGCTGCCTGTAAAATTCACTAAGCCTGAAATTCAGTATTTGCATGGCATAGGCCTTGACGGCTTTGAATTGCCTATGGGGTATTTCGGCAGAAGAACCAAATCTTTGAATTTGTACGCCGTTTGCAAGCTAACCTGGGATATCGACAGTGATGTTTATGCAATTATTGATGATTACTTTGACAAGATGTATGGTAAATTAGCACCGGTAATGAGAAAAGCTTATGAAGAGGTTGAGCTGGCTCAGTTGGACTATAGATATTTCAGACAGTTCAATATGCTGAATTGGAACTTTAAGGGTGTGCTTAATGCTTATCCCGCTAAGGAAAATAAATATGCTTTGAACGCAATTAAGCATCTTGAATATGGGTGTGAATATACAGACCAGGCGATAGCGGCTTGTGATGATGAGAAAACGAAAGAGCGAATTGGTAAATTTCAGAAGTCACTCGAATATCTGCAAATTGAATGGCAAGGCAGAGAGTTGATGACCAGGGCATCTGGTTACATTGAAAGTTTGAAGCAGGCAAAAGATGCGGCTGAATATAAAGCAAAGTTGAACCTTGCTGAGCGGTGCATTGAGCAAGCTGACGGGTTCGTTAAGAAAAGAGATGCTCTTGCAACTGCGAATCCTGGCGGTGGTCTTTATTGGGATGCGATCTGGAACCATCAGCAGGGAACATTTATGAGCGGTCATATGAAAAAATGGCGAAAACTTTTTGACGAAAAACGTGAAAATGGCTTTAAAAAACAATAAAATCTAATCCAAAAGAATTTAACAATGATGCAGAAAAAAGCAGTTACGATAATTTTATTTATTTTGGTTCTTACGGGTAATATTTTTGCGAAACAAATAACGATTATTAATCCCAAAAAGGCCAGTATAACAGAGAAATTCGCGGCGGCGGAATTGCAGAAATATCTGGGCAAAATTACAGGTGAAAATTTTGATATTAAAAACTCAAAATGGTATACGAAGTTTACAATTACTGTAGCTAATCAGGCTAACTATAAGATTAAGAAGCTGAGCTTAGCAAGAGAAGAATATGTAATTAAATCTGTCAAGAATGGCCTTGTTCTTTCGGGGGGTGGTGACAGGGGCAGCCTTTACGCGGTTTATGATTTTCTGGAAAAACTTGGTTGCAGATGGTATTACATGGACCCGGAAGATGAGATAGTGCCAACGCTGACTGTTAGTGAAGTTGTTGAAAAAGCAGGTGATTTAGATTTTGTTGAGAAGCCTGATTTTAAAGTCAGAATGAGGCGGTTTATCACTTATGATCTGGGGCCTGCGGGTAATGCGGTTGCTAAAAAGATCATGAGCAAAGAGCAAATGACTAACAGAACCAGCTGGATGATCAAGAACCGTATAAATATCTTCCAGTACGGCATTGATCATAACAAAGATTGTTATACTAACTGGTATGGCTATAAGGCTGTCTTTGACGAAATGAAAAAACGTGACCTGGTAATCGGCGCAGGCGGACACATGTTCTTTAAATTTATGCCGCCAGATACGTTCGACAAGCATCCGGAGTGGTTTGCACTAATCGACGGCAAGCGCGTAGAGAAAAGCCAATTTTGCACATCCGACAAGGATGCGGTGAATTTTTATATTAACAACATGCTTGAATTTCTGGAAGAGAACCCTGAAATTGAATATTTTGCACCATGGCCTAGTGATATGGCCAACTTCTGTCAATGTGAAAAATGCAAAGGCAAATCATTTAGTGACCGGTATCTTGAGCTAAGCAACATGGTTTATAATAAGCTTAAAGAGAAGGCTCCAAATGTCACTTACACTCATTTTCCTTATCATTTTTACAAACAGCCGCCTGAAAAGGTAGGGCCCGAAAAGGGAATGAATATAACTCTCAACACCTGGGGCAGGAATTTGGCTTATCCTTTTTATGATAAAAATAATTCAGAAGAATTTCGGAATGTATTTCAGGCATGGAAAAAAATCACATCTGAATATAATTGTACTTTCCTTTTGCATGAAAAATATTTGCGTCATCTGGGCATGCACTATCACCCCCTTCCCTATGCAATATTGAAAGATGAATTAAGCTGGTTCAAGCAGCAGGGATTGGATGGGTTTGAACTGCCTATGGGATATATGGGCAGACGAACCAAGTCGTTAAACTTTTATGTCACCTGCAAATTACTGTGGGACAGCGAAGCTGACGTTGATTTGATCGTGCGGGACTTTTTTGAAAAGTGCTATGGCCAAAATGCCGGTCTGATGAAAAAGGCTTATGAGGCCATTGTAGCTGGTCAACCAAATTTGCAATACTTTGACAGGTGCAATGATCTCGGCTGGAGATGTAAAACGCTTCAAACATTGTACCCTGTTAGTTTGCTGGATTATGCTGAAAATGCGGAAAGGCATTTTCAGCTTGCAATGGATTATTCAAAACAGGCATTGAAAAACGAATCTGATGAAAAGGTAAAAACAAGAATAAGCAAATTTATAAAGACAGCAGATTACGCCAGAGAGCAATGGCAGGCGTGCAGTTATTTGTGCCAGACTTGTAAGCACGATAGTAATTTAAAAAGCGTTGATAATGCAGAAGATTACCAAGCTGAGTTAGACCTGATGAAGAAAAATCTGCTAAAAGCAAAAAAGCTTTCAGATAAGAGAAATAAAACCGCTAAGGACAATCCCGCTTGCGGGCTTTACTGGGACGCTCTCTGGAGCAGTTGTCACGGTATTTATTATGACAGTCATATAGCAAACTGGCTTAAAGAAGTCGAAAGAAAACGCAAAATCGACTTTGACAGCCTGGTAAGAACTAAAGTGTTACAAGATAACTAATTTTAAGGAGAAAGATTTTTATGAGTAAGAAAATGAAAATTATGAAACTTTTATTGTTAACAGCAATAATATGCATTGGCGCGGTTAGCAGCTTTGCCGGGGAAATAACAATTATTAATCCCAAAAAGGCTACTATAACAGAGAAATTCGCAGCGGAGCAATTGCAGAAGTACCTGGGTAAAATTACAGGTAAAAATTTTGATATTAAAAACTCAAAATGGTATACGAAGTTTACAATTACTGTAGCTAATCAGGCTAACCATGATATTAAAGAGCTTAGCTTAGCAAGGGAAGAATATGCAATCAAATCTGTCAAGAACGGCCTTGTTCTTTCGGGTGGTGGTGACAGGGGCAGCCTTTTCGCGGTTTATGATTTTCTGGAAAGGCTTGGATGCAGATGGTATTACCCGGATGAAATCGATGAAATCCTGCCAACGTTGACGGTTGATGAGGTTTTGAAAGCGTGCGCTAATCTGAATATTGTTGAAAAGCCTGACTTTACGGTAAGGATGAGAAGGTTTTTGACTTATGATATTACCAGTGTTGGGACCGCACTTGGTGATAATACAATGGCGGATTTGCCGAGACGTATCGACTGGATGTGCAAGAACAGGATCAACATGTTCCAGTATGGGCTTGACCATTCGATAACATGTTTTAAACACTGGCCAAGCTATCAGAAAGTTTTCGGCGAACTTGAAAAACGTGACATGGTAATAGGTGCCGGTGGTCATGCCTATTTTATGTTTTTGCCTGATTCGGAATTCAGTAAGCATAAAGACTGGTGGCCTGAACGGGACGGCGAAAGAAAAAAAGCAGGTCAATTCTGTACAAATAATAAGGAGGCTGTTGATTATTATATAAACAGCATTATCAAATTTCTTAAAGACAACCCGCAGGTGAAATATTTAACTGCCTGGCCCGCGGATACCGGCGGATGGTGTCATTGTGAGCTTTGCGGCGACGATACGACAATTGCTGAGAGGTATATGAAGCTTGGCAGAGAGACGATCGAGAGAGTTCAGAAAGAAGTCCCAGATGTCACTTTTGCGCATTTTGCGTATGGAAGCCATCTTGAGCCGCCAAAGACTGAAAGACCAGCACCGGGGACGATGGTGTCTGTTTGTACGTGGGGGAGAGATTTTGATCTTACTTTTCCAGAGATGAGTAAGGTTGATACTTACGAAAATAAGTTTTTTAAAGAATCATTTGAGACATGGCGGAAGATATGTGATGAACGGGATTGTAAGATGATCCTGCATGAGAAATATTTGCGTCACTTGGGTTTAGGTTTTCATCCGATGCCTTTGGGTATGCTTCAGGGGGACGTTAAATATTTTAAACAGCAAAAGCTTGACGGCTTTGAACTGCCTATGGGCTTTATGGGCAGGCGCACAAAGGTGCTCAACTTTTATACGGTATGTAAGCTTTTGTGGGATACCGATGTTGATGTTGATTTTAT
>JAGLTN010000104.1 GCA_023135255.1 Planctomycetota bacterium | reverse complement strand
GGGCAAAAAGTGACCGTGAAAATCGTTCCGGCCATAGCAGATTGTTCTGGGGCAAAAATACCAGCAGCGATCGGCTGCTTAACGTGGAGCTGCCAACAGACGGCAACAGTATAATCTTCAAAGCCGGTCTAAATGATGATAAAGTTTATTTCTCTGATGCAGACGACCCCACTCATGAAAATTATATAGATATGTCAAAATGGCATTATTATGTCTTTACCAAAACTATCACCAATCCTGTAATGAAAATTTTCGTTGACGGAAAAATGGTCAACGCTATTAACAGGCATGACGTCAACAATTATTTCTTCGGCAGCATGGCTGGGATAACATTCTTCGAATTCGCCGGCACCAGTGCAAACTATCATCAGTTTGCAGGCGTAGTAAAAGATTTCAAAATCTACAACAGGGCTCTCGCACCGCAGGAAGTTAAAGGGCTTTATTTCGCGTATGAAAAGGCTGATTTCAATTTCGATACTGTTGTTGATATTTATGACTTACAGCTGTTAGCACAATCCTGGCTCGACGAAGGGCAGTTCGCAACCGCGGATGCCGACAAAGATAATGAAATTGATCTGGCAGACTACGCTTACCTGGCAAATGCTGTCGAACCTTTGAATGAGCAACTGCACAAACCAGGTTGGACACTGACCTTCCACGATGAATTTGATGGCGATGATCTCGACACAACAAAATGGGACGTAGGTTCATGGTCATCCGGAAGCTATATCAACTTTTTCCCATCAGATGACCCGGATGTATATACAGTCAGCAATGGTACATTAAAATTACATAACATAATTCGAGATTATTACGACCCCGGCACACAAACAACAAAAAATTACGGGGCAGGCAAAATTGACACCAAACATAAATTTGATCAGGCTTTCGGCTACTTTGAATGCTCTGCTAAATTACCCATTGGAAACGGCAGTTTCCCGGCGTTCTGGCTTGTGCCTGTAATCACAGGAGGAACATGGTGGCCAAATGCGGAAATCGACATTATGGAACATACTTACAACATACCTCTTGCCGAGGTTGGCGCAAATCTCCATTGGAACAACTACGGCGACGACCATGTCAGCTGGTCAGCTCTTTTCGCTGGCGATGACACCAAGTATACCTTCAACCCGCCAAATACCGCCTTTGATGATTTCCATGTATACGCAATGAAATGGGAACCGGGCGTGATGTACTTCTATGTCGATGGCTACAACTACGCAACATTCCGTGATGAGGATGTGCCTGACCACATGG
>JAGLTN010000103.1 GCA_023135255.1 Planctomycetota bacterium | reverse complement strand
AAATCTACCAAACACCCAACGGCACGGTTGAAATCATCCAGACTAAGTGGGCTGGTTTCAGCATACTGGTAGCTACAGGGTCCAAAGGTTTTCTGGCGTGCCCAGCTGTCGATGTCGAAGCCTGTCAAGGCTATGGCGCAGCCTGCGCTCTCGTGGAAAGTACACCGGACAACCCAATCGGAACAGTAGAGCGTTTCGCCAACAGAAAAGTAACAAAAGTTAACGAAAAAGCCAGACAACTCGGCATCACTGAAGGAATGAACGTAACCGAAGCATTTGCTCTAATTGCTTAATATTATACTGATCGTAATTGAATTTTACCGTTTATCCGCGGGTAAATAATTCACAAATAACAAGTTACGGATTTATTCGCGGACATTTACTACCCTGAAGGGTATATTATTTTAGAGAGGAAAAATGAAAAAAAGAATATACCTTACAGCCATAGCAGCGATTGCTGCTGTTGTTCTAAATATCAGCCCTGTCTTAGCAGGCCAGGTTTTCCATCCGGTTGAAACGCTTGAATTAAAAATAATTTACCCTGAAAACATTTCTGATATCAACGAAACTTTCTGGCAAGATATCACAAAAAAAATAGAAGAAAAGATCACAGCCGCCTCGATCAAGTTACCGCCAAAACCGGGGGTAAAGCATAAACAGTCCTCCTATGACAGGCTTACTGTTCACGTCGATATCTTAAAGATAAAAGACCAGGGGAAAATGGTTTTTCATTCAGCAGCATTCTTTTCGAAAAAGATGGCGGTCCAGCGGATCATTTTATGGAAAAACCAGGCCCCACTAAAGATAACAGAAACAAAAACCGCTCGTACTGAAATAGAAAAAACTATACTGAGTCAGGTAGATAGTTTCCTGAAAGTCTGCATCGCCGGCCCTGCTGTTATAACAACTAAAAATACCACTGATACCACTGCAAAAGCAAAATTTGTCTCATCAAAAAACAGTAAGGTTTTCCATAAAATCGATTGCAGCAGTACAAAAAGAATAAAATCTGCAAATAAAATACCCTATAATAGTCGCACACAAGCCATCGAAGACGGAAAAAGACCCTGCAAAAGATGTAAGCCTTAAGGAGAGCTGTTGATGAATGACAAAAAAGAAATACTGTTTTCTGAAACCCAGCATTTCAGCAAATGGATTTTTATTCTCGTTATAGCGATTGCGGTATTTGCAATTATTTTTAATTCAAGTATCAGCAATGAAACTTTTGAAGGCTCATTATCAAAAGGTGACGGCATTACGGTAATAATTTTAAGTTTTTTCCTACCGATATCGATTACAGCCTTAATTTTTTTGATGAAGCTTCAAACTACAGTTAAACCTGATTGTATTTATATTCGCTTTTTTCCTCTTCGTACCAAAAAAATCAGCTTTGACCAGATCGAGCAATGTTACGCAAGAAAATATAAACCTATTCTGGAATATGGCGGCTGGGGAATACGAGGCAGCTTTTCTAAAGGCAAAGCATATAACGCCAGAGGCAATAAAGGGGTCCAGCTTGTCCTCAAAAACAGCAAAAAAATACTGATAGGCTCACAAAAACACGCTCAGCTGGCTGAAACTATAAACGCCGCTATTAAAAATCTCCCCACCAAGCCTATTCAGCAATAAAAATTTTATTCCATTTTGCATGTCTTTAGTATAACATTTCCACAAAGAACAGTTTGGTTTTATTGCGGCAAATGACAATATGAGATTACAATTTATAGCTTGCAAGGTAATGCAGAAAGAAGCTTATCTTTGTGCTGCATATTCAAAAAATATAGTTGATATAGTTTTCCTGCCTCAGGGCTTGCATAACGAGCCGGACAAATTGCGCAGCGAATTGCAAAAAACTCTTGAGGTGACAGCCGACACCAAGGGCGAACCTTACGATGCAACATTGCTGGGATATGGGCTTTGCAGCAATGGTATCGTCGGGCTAAATGCTAAAATACCAATTGTTGTACCAAAAGCACACGATTGCATAACATTACTTTTAGGTTCAAAAGAAAAATACCAGCAATATTTCGATTTCCATAAAGGTGTATATTGGTACAGCTCCGGTTGGATCGCTACGAACACTCAGCCCGGAAAAGAAAGATACGAAAAAATATTAAACGAATATATCCAGAAGTATGGCCCAGACAATGCTGAATATTTAATGGAAATGGAACAAAACTGGATGAAAGAATACAACTGGGCAACCTATATTGACTGGCAGCTTGCCACATCTGAGCAGGACAGGCAATACACAAAAAAATGTGCGGAATTTATGAATTGGAAATACGACGAGATAAAAGCTGACAGAACTTTGATGCAGAGGTTAGTTGATGGCGATTGGAATGAAGACGAATTCCTTATTGTAAAACCAGGACAAAAGATCACAGAAGACCTCACCAAAAAAGGAATAATTAACTGTAAATGAAAATCCACCATAAAAAACAGGTTTTATACCATGCAAATATGCAGGAAAAACAAATTCGATAGATGAACCCATCCAGAACTACAACATTCATAGAATCTGCCTGCCATATATCACAAGAAAATTATAATTCTAAAGTAACGCATCAGCCTGATATATCCGACTATACCGTAAGTGATTTTTATTACAGCTATATACGTTTTTATGGCTTAAAAATGGGGATATTAGTTAGAAATTTAATTTTTGTATCATTTTGCTTAAAATACACCTGGCTGCTGCTTCAAAAATACTGTTTAAGCATTGCTCTTTTTTTGCTATTCTAAAGCAAATCAGAGAGGAAGTGTAACGGTAAAAATATGTCAATAGGACAAATAGTAAGAAAAAAAAGAGAGTCATTAAGGTTGACCTTGGATGAGGTGTGTCATAAAGCGGGTTTTTCAAAGCCTTATTTATCAACCATCGAAACGGACAAAGTAAAAAATCCGCCAAGTGACGAGATATTATTGAAACTCGAAGAAATACTCGGCTTCGAGCCTGGGCTGCTGGTACATATTGCTCACATGGAGAGGATGCCCTCGGATATCAGGGGTAAATATGAATCCGTAGAAGCGGAAAATCAGAAGCTTCGTCAGTTCATTAAAAATCTCGTAAGTAAAAAAATTGACACTACACAAATTAGCCGGGCTTTGAAAACTGAAGATATTAATCTGAATATTTCTGCCTCCGACTATTCAGCAGGTAAGCTTATCCCAATTATAAATAAGCCCGAAAACCCATACCCCGATGAAAAAAAATATCTAAACTTCCCATCCATTGCTCAGGACTATGTTCGCTGTCCGGATTTGCATGCCCCCAATGCTTTTGCAATAAGGGTTATTGATGATTCGATGGAAACAAAATACGAACAAAATAATATTGTGATATTTTCACCTGAAGAGAAAATAACCAAAGGCAGCGACTGTTTTATTATTCTTGCTGAAAACCCACAACCAACTTTCAAGCGTATATTTTTTGAATCTGATAACAAAATAAGACTTCAACCAAGAAATGAAAAATATCCGCCTCAGACCATAGACAAAAACAATATTGTAGGTATGTACCGAGCAGTGATGAAATGTGAAAAGATTAACTCTGAATAATTGAGACGCCAGCGTCAATTAACGGTAATTACCACTGCTGGTCTTTCTGGTCGGCAACGGCTATAACTAAAGCATATACTTTCAAAGCACCCGCCTGTTTCAAAGTTTGGCTGCACTCATTCAAAGTAGCATTAGTAGTTTTTATATCATCCACAAGACAAATATTCTTATTCTCAAATTCATGATCAATTCTAACCGCAAATGCACCTTCAACATTTTTCTTACGCGCTGCGGCACTATCGAGAGCGACCTGAGGCATGGTATATCTGCAGCGAACAAGGTCATTATTAATTTTTGCTTTTGGATGGGTCAGCTTTTTAGTGATAAGCAATGACTGGTTAAACCCTCTGAACAATCTTCTTCGCCAGTGAAGCGGAACAGGCACAAAATAATCGATATCATCACGAAAATCTGAACCCTCTAAAGCCGAATTGCCTAAAAAACCAAAAGTCTTTCGAAATTTGGTCTTATCTCCAAATTTAAATTTCAGCAAAAGCTTTTTTAACGTCTTTTCATATTTACCCGCCCTTGCTATACCATCGAATGATAAGTTTTGACTCTGACAATGCCCGCATCGGCCTTCTATTATCGCATACCTGCTCACATCCTTACCGCACCGCCTGCAATAATCACCGCCTGCACATTCGAGCAGCTGCGACCAGCAATCATCACAAAAAACACCATCATTTTCTGATATCGGTTTAAGGCAATTATCGCAAACACTGGGAAATAAAAGATTAACAACCTGCTTCGAAGCTGAAACAGACTTATTCTTTAATTTGTCTAATAGAAATTTGAGATTTATCGCATCCACAGCCGGGATTATACCCAATACCGCCTCAAAAATAAACCCCGTTATTTCAAATCGAATAAAGAATTGTCAGCTGGATCAAACCAACCCAGATTTACGGAAGAAGAGTCGACGCCGTAACCGTTATTACCAGTATCAACCTGTGACATCCTCATACTGCCCACATGACCATCGGCCCACCCGACATTTGTCAAATTTCTATGGCGAAAATGTATTGAAGGCGAAAGAGTACGAATTTCCATCCCACTGCTGCCGTCATAAACCGTACCATAACTCATAACAAAAGGCTGCTCGGCAAAGGAATACTCAATTAGTTGCCCACCCATGCTCATCGCACAATCGGCGAACATCAAAGTATTCACCGGCATCTTAACTTCCGACATCTTAGTTGTCATCTGGTAACTCTCTCGCCAATCAATTCCTTTTTTCCAAAGCCTGCTGCCAAGATAAGTCATATTATAACCATACCCCCCGCCTCCTTTTTCAAAACTTTCCCCCCAACTACTGCCTTTAGTCAAACGAGGCTTACCAGGACATTCTTTTATATCCCCATTAACCAGATAAGCTATCAGCGGACTTTCCATCGGATCAAATTCATCGTTGATCGTTTTCCTTTTGCCGTGCCAACGGCAAAGCCCACCCATTGGATTATACATATCCTCAGCCCCCGGCACATAAAAACCTTCATTTTCCGTAGCATAACCGATATTAG
>JAGLTN010000102.1 GCA_023135255.1 Planctomycetota bacterium | reverse complement strand
GTTGATATTACCACGGAAAGAGGCGAGAAATTGTTTGATGGTATAATTGACAATACCACGGCATATCCGACAGAATTTACGAAAAGTATCATCCTGGCACATAATCTTGTGCGGTATGGCCAGAATGACGATATGAAAATGAAGGCTTTTGATTTTGCTAAAAAAGCTTTCAAGTTACATCCTTCTCAGATATCTACTATAGAACTAATTATGGCGGAATCGAGACTGCCTCAGCTAAAAAATGAGGTAGGAAAGATTTTGAAAAACTATTTCGATGATTTTGTCGCTAATCACAGCGATTATGCAAATCAGGATGGATACCATCACAAGGCAGTCGCTTCTATGCTTATTTGCGATTATTTGCGTAATATCGGTATACGTCAAAAAAACACGGAGCAAATTGGTTTCTATAGCAATAAAAAGAAGGAACTTGAAAAGGAATTAAGAACACTTCGTGACAGAAAGAGATGGTAATAGTGTCCGAAGATTTATCAAAAAAAGCAGATCATACAGAGGAAAAGCCTGTCTCTATTAGTGTATTTTTCCCCTGTTATAACGAGCAGGATAATGTAGTGGCAACGGTAAAAACCGCTGTCGAAGTGCTGCAAAGCATCAACGCAGATTATGAGATTATTGTTGTTGATGACGGCAGCAGGGATGATACGAAAAAAATTACTGAGCAGTTGTCGCAGGAAAATAATCGAATAAAAGTAGTTAGCCATCCTGTGAATCTGGGCTATGGCGCAGCCTTGCAGTCTGGGTTTAAAGCAGCCTCTAAAGAGCTCGTCTTTTACACCGATGGCGACGGGCAGTTCGATATAAAAGAGATGCCGCCGTTGCTGGAGCTTATAAAAGAATGTGATATCGTCAGCTGTTACAGGCTCAAACGTCAGGATAATATTATTCGCAGGCTAAATGCATGGTGCTGGACAAGGCTTGGATGTTTTCTTTTTAAGATGAAAGTCCGTGACGTTGATTGTGCTTTCAAACTGTACAAGCGGCAGATTTTTGACAATATAAAAATGTCCAGTACCGGAGCACTTATCGATACAGAAATCATCGCACGAGCCATCCGTAAAGGCTATAAGATTACTCAAAAGGGTGTCCATCATTATCCCAGGACAGCAGGTCAGCAAACTGGGGCAAACATTAAAGTTATATTACGAGCTTTCAAAGAGCTTTTCGAACTTCACAGGCAGATCAAAAACGAAGGTTAACAAAACATATTTTTGATGTATGTTTTGTATCTTAGACAAATTGTGATTATGACAGTTGCTTAATAAAGACGAAATTGCTATTATCGCATCGATGAATGATGAAAATGTCAATTTGTTTGTTTATGGTTCGCTTAGAGACCCGCAAATTTTCAAATCTATATCGGGTTTGAGCTTTACCGTGTCACAGGCGGAAGTTGACAGGTATAATTTGCTGGCAGAGCCGGCGTTTTTGACCGGCCACAGGAAAGTCAGTCCTGACAATGTTTATTTCTATGCCGTAGCGGCAAAGGCAGCAAAGTTAGGGGGGTTCGTCATCTATAATGTACCTGCATGGGCAATGAAAGAAATAGACAAATATGAGGGCAAGCGATATTCACAGGAGACAGTAAAAGTTAACACCGCTATCGGATTGGTTGAAGCAAAGGCTTATCTGGTCAGTCATGAATCTATGAAAGAGCATTTTGGAGACCGATTCCACGTTAATCTTATTCATGAACTTTGGTTAAGAAAGCGGATAGAGGACTTTTTAAAGACGCATACCAGACCCGGTGACGAAACTGACGATGCTGAAATAGAACGCAGGGCACGCAGGGAGCTGCTCGCGACCACAGAACGTGACCTGGTAATAAGTCACTATCGAACCGATGCCGTCAGTGATTATTTTCTTGAACATGAACTTGACAGACCTGTGCCGAGTATAAAGCATTTGTATGAGGATCCCGACGCAAAGCCGTTCATAAAGAATTACCTGGCATTAGTTATTAAGCAGGTTATGCTCAACCAGCTTGACGAAAAAATACAGAGAAATTTCCGTTTTGAATTGGAACATATATATGGCACCGAGAGATATTTCAAACGCTCTGTCAGCCTTTTAATATCGCTTTATATTATTAACTCGAATAAAAATTCACTGGGTATGCTGACACAGCAGGGGCTTGAATCTATGCCTTATGAGGAAAATGACCTCATTGACTATGTCAAATATGCAGTCCGTGCGATTGACAGTGTTTTTGATATTCGTGTTGTTAATAATTATTTGGATAGAGTCAAAGCAAATAAACAACCGGGGCTAATGCCTTTGGGTGCTGAAATTGAACTGAGCAATCTTGGTGCTTTTGCCGTTGGACCTTCAAACCAAAGCAGAAAAGATGAAATATATGACGGCTTCAGATATTTTACGGATTTTTATCTCGATGAGCTGTCATGGAAGCTTGGTGGTTATATTGACGACCATCACGGTACGACAGAAAAAAAACGCAAGCTGGGGTTTCTTGAATTAGCACCGGGAAGGTTGAATGTTGTTGGTGAGCTTTCCAGACCCGCAACATCTGACCCCTGGCTTTTAAATTCGCTCATATGTGAAATAGTTAAATTTTATAACATTAAGCCTCACAGCCTGCACTTGTCATTTCAATTGCGTAAAAGACAGATAGATAAACAAAACATACTTCCACTTGGTTTTGTGAAATGTTTACTTGTTCTGGGCGGTGGGTTGGAATATAAAGATTCCGGTAGGATATGGGTTTCACGAATGGGCTATGATGAGATCACCCAGCATGATTTTGGTGAAGAGTTGGTTTTTGCCAGGACGAGCAAGAGAAAATGGTTCATGGGTGAGCCCGACATTGGTGATAAGCCTCCGACACAGGCAACAACGTATATTCAGCAGTATAAATTTATCAGGCTTGAAAAACGAGCGAATTATGAGCCCTTGATAATGTGTCTTAAGGGATTGCAAATATCCTACAACCCCGCGGATTATTTAAATGCAGAGCAGATGTTCAATAACAAAAAACTTCGCAGGCAATATAAAGAGCTGAAAATTTGGGCTGCCGAGCCTAAGAAAATAGGCAATCAGACTATAAGCAGATTCATACAGGCGGTGCAGGAGGGACTTATGGATGAAGTGCACCATAGACCGGCGCATAAACTGCATTATATTGATTGGGCGATAAGTGCTGTCAATGTTCAACTGCGTATATTTAATAAGAATATCACAGATCAGCAATAAAGGACTCCGGTTTGCGTTTATATCACCATATCAAAAGTTTATAAAACTCATTTGAATAAAACATTATACTACTCACAGTTGAGTTTTCCCGTTTATCCGCGGGTATCCCAATATGCATCGGGATTATAATTTTCCTCGCGGAAATTTACTACCCTTAAGGGTATAATTAGCTTACAATTTTCGCATAATTGTTATGACTGAGAATAAGAAAAATATTTTAATAGTTAAGCCGAGCGCATTAGGTGATATAATCATGGCGTTGCCGGCATTGTCGGCTTTACGAAAAAGCTTTCCTCAAACAAGAATAAGCTGGCTTGTCAGACCTGAATTCGCCGATATGCTTCGCGACCATCCATTTGTTGATGATGTTATTTTGTTCGATAGAAAATTCTTAGGCAAAGCATGGTATAACATAAAGGCATTATCTGCGATTTTTTCTTTAATAAGAAAGCTTCGCAACCGACATTTTGATTTGACAGTGGATTTGCAGGGACTTTTCAGAACTGCCGGGCTTTGCTGGCTTAGCGGAGCTAAGAAAAGATTTGGTATGGCCGATGGACGGGAATTTGCGACTGTTTTTTATACAGATAAAGTCTCTTACAGCCAGGACAGTATCCACATGGTGGATTACTATCTTAAAGTTGCCCAGGCAGCAGGTGGTGATATTAGTCAGATAGATTTTGCGATTGCTGAAAATCCACAGGCCGATAGGGCGGTAGATGATCTTCTCCAAAAAAACAATCTTACACGGGACAACTATGTTATTCTGATGCCAGGCTCTACTCACAAGGATAAATGCTGGCCGATAGAGAGATTTGCAGCTGTCGCTGATAAAATAAAAAAAGAATTTGGTATTTCTGTTGTAGCCGTCGGTTCCAGCTCTGAGAAGGGTTTGTGTGATGAGCTTAACGCCGCAGCAAAAACCCAGGTGGTAAACCTTGCCGGTCTGACGAGTATATCCGAACTTGTATCGCTGGTCCGCTCTGCAAAACTGGCGATTACTAACGATACCGGCCCAGGACATATTGCGATAGCGTTAGGAGTAGAGGTTGTGTTTTTGTTTGGACCTTCGAACCACACGCGTATTGGGCCTTATAAAAAGGATGATAGTTTTATCGCCGTTGACGCTGATAGCTGGGGACGTGAGTTTAGAAGCAGTGACCCTAAATATGATATCTGTGCGATTACGATTGAGCAGGTGTACGAAAAAGTATCGCAGAAATTAAAAAAGATGAGTGTGAACAAGTGATTTAAGCAGTTTTATATAAGATAGTGACATGGCAAAAAAAAAATACGAAAGAACAAGATTCGAAAATTTTATGCGATTTCTTAAATTTCGTATTTTGCATGTCAACGATTCGCCTAAAAGTATCGCAATGGGGGTCGGCTTAGGTTTATTTATTGCCTGGGCACCAATTTTAGGCGTTCGTATGATAGTAGCTCTTTTTTTAGCGATTATTGTTAAGGCAAATAAGATTGTATCTATAGCAGTAGTTTGGGTGTGCAATCCTTTAACATATATTCCAATGTGGGTTGCTGGATATATGTTAGGAAAGTTTGTCTTCAAAATATTTACAGGCAGCAGCGGCGATCAGCCGGAAAGTATAGCCCATCAGGAGAGCAGTTTCAACTTATCAGAATTTTTCAGCAGATTTTTTGAGCTGGCATTATGGAAAGAAATAGGTGTCTCTTTATGGTCTGAGGGCACAGAACTTTGGTTGGGCAGTTTAATTATTGGTCTTATATCCGCGGTTGGTGGTTATTTTCTAACATATTATTTTATTACAAAACACAGAGAAAAAAACCCCCACAGACGCTTTCAGAAACATCTATGAGAATTTCTAATTCTAATTAAGTTTTTTTGATTTTACTGATTCCAATTGAATTTTACCGTTTAT
>JAGLTN010000101.1 GCA_023135255.1 Planctomycetota bacterium | reverse complement strand
TTCAGAAAGATTTGGCAAAAGTCAGCATTATCGGTGTCGATAACAAACCAGGCAATGCTGCCAGAATTTTCTCAGGGTTGGCAAATGCACAAGTCGTAATCAGCGACATAATCCAGACAGAGGTCAGCAATGATAAGGCAAACCTGTCTTTCACAACATCAGGCTCCGATCTAAGCGCCGCAAAAAAAGCAGTCGAATCGCTAAAAAACGAATTAAACTTCGATAATATTTTTGTCCGTGACGACATTGTCGAAGTCTCAGTAGTCGGTGTAGGAATGAGAACACACTATGGCGTTGCTGATAAAATGTTCAGCGCACTTGCAAAAGAAGAGATCAATATCGACTCTATCACTACAAGTGAAATATGCATAAGCTGTATTGTCGACGAAGATCAGGGGCAAAGAGCCCTTATAGCGGTATGCAGAGCATTTGACCTGGATAAACCAGCAGAAAAGAGAATTACTAAAGGCTGAAATTCTTTTGTCTGGACAAAAGAAAAAACGATATGCGATGAGCAGACGCAGACGAAACATCATATTCGTCTGTTGTCTGCTTTTTATTTTCGTACTAATCGGTTCAGACCACATATACTATTCAGTAACACATTCTTTCTCAAAAGCCGAACCGTCTGCTAATAAGGATTTTAAAAAATATCATCGTAAGACTTTTAAAGTGATAAATGTTGTTGACGGCGACACAATAGATATCGATATTGCTGACTACCAAAGCGATCACACAAGAATCAGACTTTGGGGAGTAGACACGCCTGAAACAAAAAACACGAAAACGGGTATTATGTATTTTGGGCCGCAGGCTTCGGAATTTACAACCCAAAAAACTCTGGGCCAAAACGTAATCATCCTCCTCGATCCAACCAGGCCTAACAGGGGCAAATACAAAAGACTCTTAGCCTACGTTCAATTGCAGGACGAAACAATACTGAATGAACTGCTGATAAGTCAGGGCTTTGGTTATATGGATCTTCGGTTTGACTTTGCCTAC
>JAGLTN010000100.1 GCA_023135255.1 Planctomycetota bacterium | reverse complement strand
GCTGACAAATACCCCTGCAAACACTGCCATAATCAGAAAGTGTATTTCTTAAAACATAACCAACCATCGCAAAATTATTATTTGAAACATCACCTCCCCTGAGATGTTCAATCACAATTTTCATAGACTCGCTGCCGTAATAATCATCAGCATTTATCACAGCAAAAGGCCCATCAATCACATCTTTTGCAACCAATACAGCATGGCCTGTACCCCAGGGTTTTTGCCTGTCCTTAAAATTATACCCCCCGACACAACTGTCAAGCTGCTGATAAGCATAATCAACTTCAATAATACCGTCGAACCTGCTGCCGATTTTTTCTTTAAACGCTTGCTCAAAATCACGTCTGATAACAAAAACCAGTTTATCAAAACCAGTCCGTATCGCATCATACATGGAATAATCTACTATCCACTCACCGCTGGGGCCAACCGGGACGGTCTGCTTTAATCCCCCATACCTTCTGCCCATCCCCGCAGCTATAACCAACAATGTAGTCTTCATCCAATTCTCCTGAAAACAATATCTCTCGTGAGCCCAAATCCATATTTGAATTATATCTATAATTATAATTTAGATTATAATGCATTTTATTACTAATTGAAACTGTAGATAAGTTTTTTTTAACAACCAAACTGTTCCCACCTAACTTTTTTTTGAAAAAGCATATAAATTTTAAAAAAATAATTTGGAGAACACAAAAAAGATTCTTATATTTTAGGCAGTTTAAGATTGTAAAATTTGTAAAAATCAGAAAAGGATTTTAATTATGTTCTGTTCCTGTGTAGATGCATTGATACATAGGGAGCGGAGAGGAAATGTAATTAAGGAAAATAAAGGCAATCATTCACAAAGAAGAGCCTTTTTTCGAGCTAATTACCCAAAAAATAATAGATTGAAAATTTTAAATATGGATGTTAAGGTTGTAGACATCTCTCAAATCGGTTTGAGATTTTGTGGTGCAAATCAGTGGAGTATCCTTTCCAAAATAATAGAAAATAACGAAATTTTTGAAATTTCAGTATTATTCCACGACAACACGGTTGAAAATATAAAAGGCCGGATAACAAAATGCTATACGGATATTCATTCCAAAAAACAACATTACATATTAATGTTCATAAAAAATATTCCATCTAAAAAAATATCCAATGAACAGTCGTACCTTTTAAAGAAGTTTCCTGATTTTACCAGATTCCTTTTTGCTAAATCCAGCCAAATTTAACAATCCGCTTTTTAAATAAAACATAAAGAGCTATCCTTTTAATAAATGCTACGATCAAAACAGAGGACGTTTTTTAAAACACATTTTTGCTAATCCTGAAGAACCTGCTAAAGAAGCTATCGTCCAGTAAAACAAGGATTTGGGATTGGAATAGATATAGAAAGATTTTTTCAGCAATTTGCATCCATGTCTGGGTCTGTTTTCCAATATCGCCAATCGACCAAGTCTGCGAAGTTCTTTGCTCAATACCTTTCGGGCAACTTTATCAGGAATAAACTCTTTGCCGCCTTTTTCATAATAAAACTTTTTGAGTACCTGATACTGGGTAAGACAATTAGCATATGTTGCTTTTGACAGGTTCTTCGAGTGACGGCGTCTTTTGAATGTAGGTTTAGCTGTCGCAATAAAAGGATATTTTATTGAAAGCTCAAGCCAGCGATCATAGTCAGAACACACTCTCATGGAGGTATCAAATTTTTTGTTTAATAACAGTTTTCTTGGTATCATCGCACCGCAGGAATGAACCATGATCGTTTCGAAAAGATATTTTGTTATAAAGCCGCTACGGAGTACTCTTTTGCTTTTGCCGTAAACGTTACCCTCAGCGTCGATTCTATAATATGAACCATATACAATTATATCTGTATTATTGGATTTGATTATATTTACCATATTTTCTATTGAATCAGGCAAGAGCAGGTCATCAGAATCTATAAAGGCAAGATATTCGCCTTTAGCTAAGTCTATAAGTTTATTTCTGGCAGCAGCATCACCGGCATTTTCCTGCCAATAATAATTTATCGGCATATCCAAAGAATCTATCATTTCTTTTGTGCCATCAGTTGAACCATCATCGACTATCACAATTTCATAATATTTAAAACTTTGGCCAGCGATGCTATTTAGAGTCTCTTTTAGATACTCTTTGCGATTATAGGTCGGGATGCAAATACTTACTTTGACTTGCTCTTTTTCAACAGAAGCTTCGGTTTCTCCGCCAAGCTGCTGAGAAATCAATGAACAGAGTTTATCACCAATAATTTCAATGTCGTAATCTTTTACGAGCTGTTTACCAGCCAGTCCCATTTTTTTTCTTAGAGCTGTATCGTCAACTAATCTGGCAATGTTTTCGAACCATTGATTACGGTTCCTGGAGCAAAAGCCGGTTATCGAATCGGCGACAAAATCTCGATTAACCCCAACTGGTGAAGCTGTCACAGGCAAAGAAGCTGCTTGGTATTGCAAAATTTTGAAACCACACTTACCACGGCTAAATCTGTTATCAACAAGAGGAGCAATACCAATATCACTATTAACTAAATTCTGGCCTTGGGTTTCCAATGACCAGGGGCATTTCTCAACTTCCATATTTTCTAATTCAAAGAAATCATCAGCAATTATTCTCAGAACTACGTTTTTATAACATTTGCCTATCTGCTCAAAAACATCCTTCAACTCTACAAGGTATTTTAATGTAGCTTTACTTCCGATCCAGACAAGCCTGATCTTATTATCTGTGATGGTTTTTTCCAAATCATATTCTTTGATATTTAAAGCAGTAGGCAATACATAAACGTTTTTATTAAATCTGCCTGCGTGCTCAGCAAGATAAGCGTTTCCCGCTAATATACAGTCTGCCATTTTTGCTGTGTGTCTGAAAGGCATAAAATGTGAAAAACTTTTACACTGCGGCTTAGAAGCACTATACATTATTGCATCATCAAAATCATAAATTATCTTTCTGCTGTAATGACGCAATATTAATGAATCAAGGATATTAAGGCATTTTTTTTGGAGAAAAACAGCATCATAATCTGCTGCCTTTTTAAACAGCTTTATTCGACTTGACTCGTTTGATGTCAATTCACAAACATCACAAGCAATTCCAGATTCATTCAATTTATCAAGGTAAATACTTATCCTTTGTCTGAAGCTGGCTCTTTTGGGATTATTGCTTATTATGAGTAGTTTTTTCATGTTTCTTCATTTATCCAGCGAATTATCCTCTAATATACTTTTTACTACGCCGTCTGACATGATTTTTTTGATAAATCGTTCACATTTATTAACGGTTTTTTTTCTGAGTGTAAATTCGCTGGCATTTATTGCCTGAGTAGCATGAGCAAGGTGTATAACATATTCGCCGAGCTTTTTAGGACACAGTTTCACAAAGCTATAGCCTTTATCAGCCAGGTCGAAATGTAACTTTTTGCCAGCAGTCAGACCAATTTCTCTTCCGGTTGTAAAATCAAGATTTTCTTTTCTTATAATAGCTGTGCGGTACAGACAGCAGATAGTTCTGTTATAGTAGCGGTATTTCCCTACCGGGTCAGGAACTTGCAGCAACTTTCTTTTGAAAGTTTTAAAATCAAATGTTTTTTTTAGGATTTCACGCCAGAGAGGAGTCAATTCAATTTTGCCCGTACCTACAGAAAATACATTCGGGTCGTTATCAATGTAGCTGACCATTTTGGTTAGCCAGCCTTGTTTTTTTATAAAGGTATCACTATGCATTGATACGAAATATTCAGTACTACAATTTTCAAAAGCCAGATCAAGGGCATACGAATGAGCATATCCGCCGCTGGGGTCGTTAGTGTTTTTTCTTTCCAGCAGCTTTATCCAGCTTAGGCTTTTTAGATACTCCAATGATTCATCCCTGGAGTCATTATCAACTACGATAATTTCATATGGATATGTTGTGAATTTACGAATACTTCTCAGACAAAGTCTCGTAAAATCCAGCGTCTTATAATTTACTATGCAAATTGTAGCTTTGCCTTTATGCAGCTGAGGCATTGACCAATCCCTTTAAAAAACCATCCATAGTTTAAAATCCATCTTAAGGCGTGATAGTAAGCGAAACAGTCTCATTTTGCAAGAATGAATATAAGCAATTAGAGCATTTTAATATTTTCTGTTCGCATTTAGGCTGTCGTGAGGACATTGACATTAATAATACTCCTCCAAAATTTACAACTAATAAATAAGCAGATTACATTGTCGAAAGAAATCCACCATCGACATAAATAATCTGACCATTAACAAAACTTGATGCATCGCTGGCAAGAAATATTGCTGCTCCTACAAGTTCTTCGAGCTGTCCCCACCGGTTAGCAGGGGTTCTGCCACAAATCCATTCATTAAACTTTTCATCTTCAACCAAAGGCTTTGTCATTTCAGAAATAAAATAGCCTGGTCCGATACCGTTTATCTGAATATTGTGCTTTGCCCATTCGACTGTCATCGCCTTTGTGAGCATTTTAACACCGCCTTTAGATGCGGTATAGGCTGCGGTTGAACTTCGGCCAAGTTCGCTCATCAGTGAGCAGGTGTTTACGATTTTACCAGCCTGACGCTTTATCATGTCTTTTACTACATGTTTTGAAACAAGAAAAACCCCAGCAAGATTTATATCAAGCACAGTTTTCCAATCTTCAAAACTATATTCTTCAAGCGGACCTCTGAGATTCACACCCGCATTGTTGAACAGTACCTCTATGGGACCTATGTTCTGTTGAATATCTGCTATGGTTTTTTCAATCTGCCGCTCATCTGTTACATTCATAATTACCCCGTGAGCTCTGATTGCCATACTTTGCAACTCAGCGACTGCAGATTCAAGTCGTTGAGAATTTATATCACTTATAATTATCTCAGCACCTGCCTGACCGAGTCCCTTGGCCATTTCAAAACCAATACCTCTACCGCTGCCGGTAATCAATATTCTTTTTCCAGATAAATTAAATAATTCCAAACTCATGGAAATCTCCTTACGGACCTAAAAACATATTTGCTATAAAAGTTGTCAATGCAGGGGAAAACGCACATACAAGTAAAACACCTGCACAAATCTTCTTGACCATTGTTTTTTTTAATATCATATTAGTTACCTTACAATAATTTATAAAAGACAATCTCTAACATCATCCATACATCTATTTGCTTCATCCACATTTGGAACATTCAAAACATTGTAAAAAACTGTCGGAATCAATTTCTTTTCTTTTAGTTTTTCACTAAATTTATGAAAATCAACTTGGCATATTAATGGCAAATCCCCAACCTGCTCTCTTATCTCATCAAGAATATCAAAAGAAAGGGGAAATCCAGTATCATCGCCGAGGAAAATAGCCTTTAAACCTTTGATGCTTGACGCTGCCTTGAACAAGTGACGTCCATTGCCATGGATATGTATAATCCCTCCATCAAATTCGCGAAACAGACGCTCGACCGGACTGCGTCCCCATTTCTCAAAATAATCAACACTTGTCATATGAAACGGATCTACACTTTCTGATACAATCTCACCAGGCAGCCATTGAGCAAAGCAACTGCAAGTTCCATTATTTAAGAGGGGCACTTTTTCAAAAAAAGTCTTTTGTATTTTTAGATTCACTTCAAATGCAAGCTCAATTGCTTTTTTAACCAACTCAGGCTGCTCCTCACAAGCCATATAAGCAGCTGTCGCGCCGATGAGTTCAAACACAAAGTTGAGACCATTTATACTCATCAAATGATTTATTGAAAAATTACCCTTCCCGCCAATTAAAAAAGCATCTATCTGGCTCATGTAACGCTGAAACCACATACAGTTTTCATCAAAGCAAAGTTTATCTACTTCACCCAAATCCTTAATAACCGGATATACCATAGATGAGAACATACCTCTTGACGTATCACATAAAAACCGCACATCCCCGCCAAATAATCCGCCATATAATCCCTGATCCATCTCTTTCAATGGCACACCAGGTACCGAATCATCGTGAACTGAAAGTCTTTCTCTGGTAAAAGAATCCCAGAATTTCACCCTCTCCTGAATATCAGGATAATCACAAAATCCTTCTTTGTGGTTTTTTTTAAATTCTTCAAGAGCCCTGTTTGGAACATTCATCTTTGCACAAATAATAGGCGATCTTTGACTATAGAGCTTTCCCAGCCGCCCTAAAACCAGTTGCGTGTCAAAACAGTAATTTAAACTATTGTACATATAACTTTACCTGCTATCAATCCTTACCTATCCACCCTTGCTGTACCGCCTTGCATTACTTTTTCAACTTCTTTAAGGCTTGCAGTAGTGGTGTCGCCTGGAGTTGTCATCGCAAGTGCTCCATGTGCAGCGCCATAATTAACAGCCTGCTGCGGCGTCTTAGCTTCCATCAGACCATAAATCAAACCGGAAGCAAAACTGTCACCGCCGCCGACCCTGTCATATATTTCCAAAGCTTCTCTGTCAATCGCCTCATGAAACTGACCATCAGTATAAAGTATCGCACCCCAGTCATTTTTTGAAGCGGTAGCAGCATTTCTCAAAGTTGTAGCAACTGCTTTGAAATTCGGGAATTCCTTACATACCTGGGTTATCATTTTCTTGAAGTTACTGGTATCAAGCTTAGAACAGCCTTTATCCATTCCCTGGACTTCAAAGCCAAGTGCTGCACTGAAATCTTCCTCGTTACCTATCATTACATCAACCAGAGGAGCTATCTGACGGTTTACCTGCATTGCCTTTTCATGACCGCCGATATCTTTCCAGAGAGAATTACGGAAATTTAAATCGTATGAAATAATCGTCCCATGCTTCTTGGCTGCTTCCATAGCTTCGATGATTACCGCTGGGGTAGTCTCTGAAAGACCTGCAAAAATACCACCGGTATGGAACCATTGAACGCCGTCGGTGCCAAAGATTTTCCCCCAGTCAATTTCTCCGGGCTTCAATTGAGATATAGCGGTATGGCCTCTGTCTGAGCAACCAACTGCAGCTCTTACACCAAAGCCCTTTTCCGTAAAGTTCAGACCTTGCCTTGCTTTTCTGCCGATGCCGTCATACTCAACCCATTTGAAGTATTCAGTACTAACGCCGCCCTGAAATATTAAATCTTCAAGAAGTCTTCCGACGGGATTGTCAACAATCACGGTTACAACAGCGGCTCTTTTTCCGAAGCAGCGTTTGAGTCCTCTGGCAACATTATATTCTCCGCCACCCTCCCATGCTCTGAAATGTCTGGTTGTATGTATTCTTTCATCGCCGGGGTCGAGCCTGATCATTATCTCGCCGAGAGAAAGTATGTCATATTTACATTCGGATTCTTTTCTAAGTTCAATTGCCATCTTAGCCTCCGTTTCTAATATTTTTAATCAGGTCAACTGCTTTTTTAACTGCCTCGGTAATACCGGCATAATCATTCTTTTGCAGCATCTCTTTTGAAATAAGTTTCGAGCCTATACCAGCACAAACGATACCAGCT
>JAGLTN010000010.1 GCA_023135255.1 Planctomycetota bacterium | reverse complement strand
TCTTTTCCATCCGATTCGACAAGGCTGACCTGCACTAATTTACCGGGGGCAGCATCAGTTTTGTAACCGGCATAATCAGCCTGTATCGGCAGCTCCCTGCCCGCCCGGTCAACCAGAACCGCTAACTTAATCGCCCTGGGCCTGCCCAAATCAATCAGCGCATCCAAAGCCGCCCTCGTTGACCTGCCCGTATAAAGAACATCATCAACCAGGACGATAATTTTATCGTTAATATCGAAACCGATTTCCGTCGCGCGAACCTGCGGCTGAGCATCGCCATGCGGGTCATTCAAATCGTCCCGATAAAGCGTTATGTCCAGCGTCCCGCATTCGACCTGTTTACCGGCCTTTTCCGAAATGAGTTTACTCAGCCGTTGAGCGATAATCTCCCCTCGGCTGCGCACACCTATCACCGCAATTTCAACATTTTTGGGGATTTCGGAAACAATGACACCCGCCAAATCAATGAGGATTTGCCTGATTTGTTCGGGTTTTAGGATTACAGTACTCACGATTAAGTTTTCCCGTCTATACGCGGATAAAAAATTTTAGAGCAATAAGTTACGATTTTAGTCGCGAACATTTACCACCCTAAAGGGTGTTACCATATATCTTCATTAAAAGGCGACTTATAACCTTTAGGCTTTACCTGTTTTTGACGTTCTTTAATAATCGCCGTAGCGATCACAGCATCACAAGGCCTGGTTATCTTAATATTCGAGCTGTCCGTCTCAACTATCGCAACCTTATGCCCCATCATCTCAACAAGCTGACTATCATCGCTTATCTTGCTCTTATCAAGCTTATCAATATTACTATAAGCCTTCCGTAAAAGTTCAGCCGAAAATATTTGAGGCGTCTGCGCTTCATAAAGCCCCGCCCTGTCAACCGTCCCAACGATCAGACCATCCTTAACATCTTTAATAGTAGCAACCACCGGACAAGCAAGCATCGCCGCACCAGTTTCAAAAGCCTTCTTCAAACACTCGTCGATCCACTGGGCCGTAACGCAACACCTCACAGCATCATGCACCGCCACAATATCGATATCATCTTTCACCAACTCCAACGCTTTGCTAACCGTCTCAAACCTCTCCGCCCCGCCGATACATACCTTAACGCCGAAAAATTGCAGATTCGCCCCCCAGCTGATCTCGACCATCTCCTCATCTTCCTCAGATATCGCCAACAATACCTGCTTAACATCTTCCCTTTCATTGAACAGCTCGACACTCCGCAAAAACGCCGCCCTACCCGCAACATTAACGAAAGGCTTCTTTTTCTTACCGCCAAACCTGCTGCTCGCACCAGCTGCACAAATTATCGCCGCTACATTCTTACTCATAAATCATACCAATCCAAATTGAAATTTTCCGTTTATCCGCGGGTAAACAACTCAAAGATACCAAGTCATGGATTTATTCGCGAAAA
>JAGLTN010000001.1 GCA_023135255.1 Planctomycetota bacterium | reverse complement strand
ATCATTGCCATATAAGGATTTATAAGGATACTGCGTGTTGGCTTTCTATAAACTGGCGTCGGAGAAAGTTTATCGTTTAGTTTTGACAGAAATTGTTCTTTTGTTTTGTCGAGTTTTTCATTTAGTGACGATAACTTTTCTTTTAACTTTGTTAGCTTTTTCTGCTGGTATAACTGTTCGATGTTTTGGAGTTCTTTGGTTATGGCTTTGAAATCTGGACAGATGTCCTTTAATAGTATAGAGTTTTTTGAAAGGTCTGTGATGTTATTTAGCTGATTTACTTTGATTTTCAGATCGTTTAGATTTGCTTTGTCGGAGAGTTTTATGAGTTCAGAATTTCCTGAGCCGCAATTGACGAAGTAAAGTGCTTTGCTGTCTGCTTTGCCCGCCAGAATTTTTTCTCCATTAAGCTCATCCCCATCCCAAACTTTTTTTTCAAATACCCATACCGCCGAGATATTCGGATTTTTATCCGGGCTGTTGGGTGCTGATTTGATGCTGATGTCGAGCCAATTGTCACCATCTATATCTTTGCCCTTGATCACAACCAATAAAGGCTTATTCTTGCCGACCTGTCCTGTCGGGTCGAAGATAACCGCCTCAGCCCCCTCAACCTCTGCCTGCATTATTCTTTTGCTAGGTTCATTCCAGTATGAATCTGCTGCGCCTATAACAACGATATAATCCGTATCCTTTTCAACTTCTGCCTTATATGTGATCTCCGCCGCGTTCCCCAATATGACTTTCCCAAATGCCGGATGAGTCGTTTTCTCAGCGTCTGGTATACCATTTAGGAACTCGAATTTTGTCATCTTATCCAAAGCCATCGTTTGGCAGCAGAGAAATAATACAATTACTAAAATAATCAGATTGATCTTTTTCAACATAGTGCAGGCTCCATTGGATTAAAAATATTTCAAGACAGTACGATAAGTATTGAGGTTTGTTTTGTTTTTGACAAGATAAAAACTATTTATTAAAAAATCAGCACTGATATCACTGATTGCAGCTACATTGCCTAAATTGTCAAAATGGTAATAATAAACCGCATTACCATCTGAAACATCTATCATACATATCGGCTCATCAATTCCGAGGCCTAATTACAAGCTATAAATCACATATCCAACCGTGCTTAGGATCATAAATCATCATAGGGTATAGTCCTCCATGCGATTTGTAGCCAACCTTTAGTCCAGAAGGTATACCGCTGTATATCCAACCTGAATCCCCCCATAAGGGTTTTTTAATTTCTTTTAAGTATTTGGAAACTAATTCCTCAAGAGAAGTGGGATAATGTCCATTGTCGTCAAAATATGTTTGCAGAGCTTCAATTATTTCGTTGCCGATATCAATTGTTGCCAGCCGATCGTGTTCCATACTATTGGGAATATAATATGCCAGAATTCCAATTACGAACAACAAGAGCCCAACAATTATGAAAAATGTTTTTCTTAATCTCAAATTCCTAATAGATTTAAGCAATGAAAATTTTTCATTCTTATCCATATTTTTTAACTCCTAAAGTAATCAATAAGACTGTGACAAGAAAAAGTGAAACTAACACAATTAAATTTTTGCTCATAATTACTCCTTGATTTCACAAGAATTAAATGATAAACTGTAAGTACAATTCAGGGGAGCTATATATTTTTGTACCATACGAGTATTGCTATCTATCTCACACATGTTATTAACATGGCATGATTAATAGAGGATGCATCCAGTTGCATAATTTTTGAATCAGCATCATGCAGTAAATTGGTATCTTGTAATTTTAATGTTATACTTATTTTTCGATCTATTATTGAAATGATTTCATTAGCTACTAAATCAGCTTTTATAGTATGACCTTCGCAAACAATATGGTTATCTTTCAGAAGATAAAAATAAGCCCCTTCTGCTAAATATGGAATATCAATTTTTCCAGCCATCTTTTTTGACATACCGGCCTGTATCAATTTTTCGGACGATATATTGGAGTATGATTTACACAGAACAATAATATCTGCTTTTAACTTATTCTCAACAGTAACAACAATTTCGGATTTACCGTCTAATAAGTCTTGCAAGCCTGAAGTTAATTTTTCTTTAAAATAATTGTTAAATATTTCACAATCATTAGATTTTACAGATTTCCCCCAAAACAAATGTATTAAAATTAAAAATAACGCAGCAACGAAAAACAAACAAATCGTTAGAATGCCATACCTTATTTTATTTTTCAATTTAATTTTGCTATTTGAACTATCGTTTTTAGCTAAACTCATCGAATTGCTCCAAGAGATTTTCTTAAAATTACTTACATTGCTTTTTATTAAAATATTCAGAATACTTTTCTATTCTTGGGTCATTAAGATTTGTTATCAATAAACCTTGATTTAAAGCCTCCTTTATGATTTGGCCAGTACTCTTTCCTTGATTATAATAAGCAGTAACTACGGCCCTACCAATCATGTTATTGTATAAATCCATTATCGTAGCCAATCGGATCAGGCTGGAGGAATCGCCCAATGCTTGGTTTATAATATCTGGCTCGATAGTAATAATTAGCAGTTTCGCTGTCTAATCGCCGACCTGTGAACATGTAGGGATTACCAATATTGCTTATTGTATTAGGCTCGCCGAAAACATCATAGTTATACTGTTCAACAACATCATTATTCACATCTGAAAGAGCGATCACACTCCCTAATCCGTCAAAATGATAATAATAAAGCGCATTACCATTTGCAACATCTATCATACATATCGGCTCATCAATGCCTGGGCCGTAAATGAACTTTCGAAGCAGATTGTCTGAGCCATCGTATTTAGCGATAACCTGATCGCCGTCATAGCAGTATTTGGTTGTAATATTACATTTATTAAAAAATCAGCATGATATCATTAAAAACGTGAAGGGTTAATATAGGTAAGCTATACTTCCGTTTTATTAAGCAGTTATTATTAAGTGATTATATTTTAAAGTGTTATTTGCAATGGTTTTAAGAATGAGTATAATGGCGGATTGTTAATGGAATAACATTACTTTTTAATACGAGGACAAACGGATGTCAGAGAAAAAAGTGTGTTTATTAGTGTTTGTAGCGGTTATGGTTGTTTGCCGGGCAGGATTTGGCGAAACATGGTATTTAAAAGATGGAACTTTTAAGTCATTGGATGCCGAAAGCCAGGGGCAATATCTGCGTGATGTTGCCAATATTAAGACTCTTGCCAGTACAGGCCAATGCAGAGATTTGAAAAAAGCAGTGAAAAAGCTTAAAGCAGATTTCCCTGAGATTGCAGGTGCGGATCTGGAAGCTTTCTTAAAAGCTGATATGTACTTTTGCAAACGCAAATATACCAAGGCGATACGGGCCTACGATAAGTTTTTTGAAGATTACCCGCAAAGCGGTCTTTATGATGCGGCTTTGGAAAGACAGTTCCAGATAGGAGTTGCTTATCTTAACGGCGAAAAGAAAAGAGTTATGATGGTTTTCACAATGAAAGGTTATGCCTCAGGTGAAAAGATAATGGAAAGGCTCAGCGACAGGGAAGGTGACAGCCCGATCGCCATAAATGCTGCCAAAGAGATCGCGGTCAGCTATGAGAACAGAGACCTTTATAGAGATGCGTATATGCAGTGGTCTTATATTTCTTCTCGTTGGCCTTACGGCGATGTTAAGAAGGACTCGATGCTTTCCATGGGCAGATGCAAACACGCTAACTACAAAGGACCTAAGTATGATAATTCAAGCCTTGTCAGCGCAGGAAGCTATTACAAAGAATTTATTATGAACTATCCGGAAGATGCCGGCGGTTACAACATCAGCAATAAAGCCGATCAGATAACAGAGCAGCTCGCTTATAAAGAGTTTACAATTGCGCAGTATTATCACAGGACCGGCTACAGGCAGTCGGCTGATTATTATTATAAGATAATCCTCGAAAAATGGCCTAATTCCACCGCGGCGGAAATGGTAAGAAGAGTAAATGAAATTTAAGGCACTGAAAAGGTCGAAATATGAAAAAATATAGCTTGATTATGCGTAAATATTCCAGGATTGCTTTTCTGCCTGGTATTGTAAGTTGTGTTTTTGCTGCTGTTTTCATGACAGGATGCAGTGGATACTCGAATGAGCTTTTATATCCCGAAGATATCAGCACTGTCTATGTCGAGATGTTCGACAGTAAAAGCTTATATCGAGGCATCGAATACGAATTGACCGATGCAGTGGCTGAGCGTATTGAAGCTAATACTCCTTATAAGATCGTCTCTGACAGAAGCAAAGCCGACACGGTTATTGGTGGGTATATTTCCTCAGCGAGCCGGTCTGTTCTTACCACAGAACGCGAAACGGGAAGGGCAATGGAGAAAGAAGCAAGCTTGAGGGCGGTCGTAGAATGGAAAAATCTTAAAACCGGAGAAATGCTGATCAGTAATAAAACTATAATTGCATCTGCGAGCTATTCCGAATGGCAAAGTCAGGGGTTCAGGTATGGTTATACTTTATCAGCGAACAGACTTGCTGAAAAGATCGTAGAGTTGATGGAAAAGCCGTGGTGATTCGCAACCCGTTTTGTCACGCCTATAGTATTTTGAAGATTATTTTAGTTGAGAAAGTTAGATAACCCAAAATTATGAGTAATGGTAAGAAACAATTTTCAGGCCCAGGTAAGAATAAATCAAGAGCACCTTTGCCCAACTATAAACGTGGGTACTTTAATATTATAATAATCGCTATCGTGATTATTACAATGATGATGATGCTTCAACAGTGGCAAAATATCGAGGAGCTGCGTTTTGACCAGTTCCAGTCATATGTTGAGAACGGCTATATCGATACCGTTACTGTCAAAGATACCGAGATAATCGGCACTTTTAACGAAAAAGGTATCGAACAGCTCCCAGATGAAGTTAAACCTTCCTTTGTGGTTTATTATAAGCCTGGTGTCTATGGTGAGTGGGTCGCTGTATTGCTCAAAGAAAATAATGTCAAAAATGAGGCTGAGCAGACCCGAACATGGTTGATAAACCTCATTGGAATGCTCCTGCCCATCGCATTGTTGATAGGCTTCTTCTACTTCATGTTCGCCAGGAATATGAAGGGAGGCGGTGGAATGCTTATGTCTTTTGGCAGAAGCAAGCATAGGCTGCATGGAAAGGATAAGGTACAGGTGACATTTAATGATGTTGCCGGTGTCGAAGAAGCAAAAGATGAAGTTTCTGAGATAATTGAATTCCTGAAGAACCCTAAAAAGTTCCAGAGGCTCGGCGGAAGAATCCCTCGGGGCGTTTTGTTAGTTGGCCCTCCAGGTTGTGGTAAGACTTTACTGGCAAAAGCCATTGCCGGTGAAGCCGATGTGCCTTTCTTCAGCATTTCAGGAAGTGACTTTGTCGAAATGTTCGTAGGCGTCGGTGCTTCACGTGTCAGGGATTTATTTAAACAGGCAAAAGATAACTCTCCATGTATAATCTTCCTCGATGAGATCGATGCCATAGGTCGAAAAAGAGGAGCAGGTTTTGCCGGCGGCGGTCACGATGAACGTGAACAGACGCTTAATGCGATTCTTGTTGAGATGGATGGTTTCGATACTGATGACCAGGTTATTGTTATTGCAGCAACGAACCGTGGTGACATCTTAGACAATGCTCTTATTCGTCCGGGCAGATTTGACAGGCAGATATTTGTACCATTTCCCGACTTGAAAGGCAGGCTTGATATTCTTAAGGTCCACGCCAAAAAAGTAAAAATGGACTCCGATGCTGATATTGAAAGACTCGCAAGAGGAACGCCAATGTTCAGCGGTGCTGACCTGGCTGCGATAATCAATGAAGCGGCTTTGGCTGCAACTATGGCAAATAAAGATTCTGTTGAAACATCTGACCTTGAAGAAGCAAGGGACAAAGTTCGCTGGGGAAGAGCAAGAAGAAGCAGGGTTATCGATAAAAAAGAAAGAGAAATTACCGCCTATCACGAGGCAGGGCACACTCTCGTACAGTCGATGCTTGACGAGTCAGACCCTCTGCACAAGGTTAGTATTATACCAAGAGGCCCTATGGGTGGAGCCACTTTTGCTTTGCCCGAAAAGGACAGAACTATATTTACCAAGCGATATTGCATGGCATTGATGCAGGTTTGTTTTGGTGGCAGGATTGCAGAGGAACTCTTCTGCGATGACATTTCCAGCGGAGCGCAATCTGATATTCAGCAGGCTACCAAGATCGCCAAGCAGATGGTTAAAGTCTGGGGTATGAGCGACAGCCTTGGTCTTATTGGCTATGTCCCCGATTCCGAGCAGGAAAATATGATGTATGCCATGACAGGCAGTAATACATATTCAGAAAAAACTTCAGAATCTATCGATAACGAGATCAAAAAGATTACCGATCTTGCTTACGACCAGGCAAAGCAGCTAATAGAGGCTAACAAAGATAAGCTTGAAAATGTGGCACAGGCTTTATTGAAATATGAAACGCTCGATGCCAAGGATGTTGAACAGATTCTTAAAGGCCAGGTATTGGATAAACCGACTGTCACGGAGTTGCTTAAAGCGGAACAAAAAAAGGATGATGAAGAACCTGTCGAGTCCGAAGAAAAAGACGAAGAGCAGCCGGTCAACGAAGACTGAAACTCTTAGAATAGCTTTACTGTAGTGAGCATCATTTTATTCATTATAATGATTTATACCCTTCAGGGTAAGAAGTTCTCGCGAGGAAAGTTGTAATCCCGATGTATCGGGATACCCGCGGACAAACGGGGAAACTCAGTTGTGAGTAATTTAAGTAGTCGGTGGTGTGACCGTTAGTTTGGGAGTTCAGGTAATGGACAAAAGAAAAAACATTAAGTTTTCCAGGCTTTTAAAAGCCTTGCTGGTGCTGTCTCTGATGCCTGTAGCCTTAGCTCAGTCAGCTCAGCAGTTTGCTGATGATGTGGTAAACATAACACTTGTCCCTCAGCATGATACTGTTTCAGCGGGTTCATCTTCTGCCTTAAAACTTCACTTCAAGCTTAAAGATAAATGGCATTTCTACGCATCTAAGGAAACTGCCCCGGGCGAAATGAATCTTAAGGTTATTCCCCGCGAAAATGAAAGCATAACTTTTTCGCAGCCTTTGTTGGGCGAGTCCGAAAAATATTTCGACAAGAGCTCTGGAAAACAGGTGGATGTTTTCAGCAGAGAATTTGATATTTATATTCCATTCACTATAAATGAGAACGCCGCTGACAAAAAAACAATCGAATTACAGATTACTATTGACGGCTCTATCTGTTCTGATATGCAGTGCAGACTCATGCCTGCCGATACAAGCGTAGATACCACCGTCAATATCGGTGAAAGTTTAAGTGAAGCTAAGTTTAATTTGCCCGCTCCAACTGCCAAAAAGTCTGCCGTAACCATTGACAGCAGGCTGTCTTATTCTATCTGGTTTGCTTTAATGCTCGCTTTCGTTGCGGGGTTAACTTTAAACATTATGCCATGCGTTTGGCCTGTACTGCCTATTATTGTCTTGAGGATTGTTGACCAGGCAAAGAAAAAACAAGGCCGATCATTTACAATGGGCTTGGCTTTTTGTGCCGGTATCCTTCTCTTCTTTGCTGGCCTTGCGGTTGCTAATATTATTTTGCATTTGTTTTATGGCGCTGCCTTACAATGGGGTGACCAGTTCCGAAATCCCTCCTTTGTAGCGGCCATGGGGTTGTTGATGGTTGTCCTCGCACTGTTCATGTTCGATGTTTTCGCCGTAACTGTACCATCATCCATATCATCCAAAACATCGAATACCGGCGGATTCATTTCTACTATTGGCATGGGAACCCTGGCGGCTATTTTGAGCACGCCTTGCAGTTTTGGTATTCTCGCCGCCGCCTTTGCCTGGGCGCAAGGCCAACCACTACTGCCCGCAACAATAGTCATTATGACCATAGGCATCGGGATGGCCACCCCCTATTTGATTCTGACCTCAATGCCCGCTGTCCTAAAGAAACTGCCCAAACCCGGGAAATGGATGGAGCTTATTAAGCAGACTGTCGGTTTCATACTTCTGGTGATTGCGGTCAAACTCATGGCCGCCTTGCCCGACGACCGCAGGATGAGGGTTATTTACTTTGCGGTTCTGCTGAGCTTTTGTATCTGGATGTGGGGCAGCTGGGTCAGTTTTAACACTAATAAAATTAAAAAATATATCATAAGGATTATCGCCGTTACTCTGGCACTGTGGATGGGCTTTTCGCTTTTACCCGCACCAAAAAAATCTCTGATCGATTGGGGAAAATACGATGCTCAGAAAATACAAACAGCTATCGAAGATAACAGGTCTGTTCTTATAAAGTTTACTGCCGATTGGTGTTTGAGTTGCCAGACAGTTGAAAAAATAGTTTACGGCAGAAAAGACATCGCGGACCTCTTAAAGCAAAAGAACGTCTTAGTTATAAAAGCAGACACTACCACCAGGGATTACGAAGCAACAAAAGCACTGAAAAATATTTACAATGAGCCTGGAGTTCCCGTGAGTATATTATTCGTACCAGGTGAGGAGTCTTTACGCTGGAGGCAGATTCGTTTTGCAGATTCGCTTAAAACTGCTTTGGAAAAGCTCCCTTAGAGACAATTATGGCAAGCAAAAAAACTGCAGCAAAGAAAAAAATAAAAGTCGATAAAGACCAGGCGAGGCAGCGGGTTAAAAAGATTTGGCCCTTACTCAAAAAAACATATCCCGATGCCAAAATAGCTTTGAACTTCAGCAATCCTCTTGAGCTTTTAGTCGCTACAATATTGTCCGCTCAGTGCACCGATGTACGCGTTAATATTGTCACAAAGACTCTTTTTAAAAAATATAAAACTCCCGCTGACTGGGCAGATGCTGACATAACCCAAATCGAAAATGACATCAAAAGTACAGGCTTTTATCGCAATAAATCGAAAAATATCAAAGCTGCCTGCCGGATGATTATCGCCGATTTCCAGGGCAAAGTCCCCTCAACCATGGATCAGCTGACAAAGCTTGCCGGCGTAGGCAGAAAAACCGCTAATGTCCTTTTGGGCAATGTGTTCAACACCCCCGGCATAGCCTGCGATACTCATGTTATCAGGCTCTCACGAAGGATAGGCTTATCCGAAAACTCTGACCCGGTCAAGCTTGAATTAGATTTGGCTGATATAGTAAATAAGAAAGACTGGACAATGTTCAGCCATCTTGTTATTTTTCATGGAAGAAATATATGCAAAGCGCGCAGACCGGATTGTCAAAATTGTCCGATAGCGGAATATTGTCCCTCAGCCAATGACCCCGCTTTGTGGTAACGTGCTGATATTAAGAAAGGTATTTTATGCAGGAATTAACTAACAGTCCCGTTAAGGATCTTTGGCGAATATTCAGAATAATGGCTGAATTTACTGAAGGCTTTGATGAGCTTTCAAGTGTTGGTCCGGCGGTTTCTATCTTCGGCTCTGCCAGAACAAAACGCAAAGAAAAATATTACCAGCTGGCTCAGGAAACTGCTTACGAATTCGCAAAAGCAGACTTCGCGGTTATCACAGGAGGCGGAGGCGGAATCATGGAAGCTGCAAATAAAGGTGCAGCCTTAGCCGGCGGAAAAAGCATCGGTCTCAATATCGAATTGCCAATGGAACAGATTCCAAACGACTACCAGGACATATCCCTTCACTTCAGGTATTTTTTCTGCAGAAAAGTGATGTTCTTAAAATATGCTCATGGTTTTATCGCCCTGCCAGGCGGCTTTGGTACTATAGACGAATGTTTCGAAGCTCTTGTCTTGATACAAACTCTAAAACAGGCATCCTTCCCCGTCGTCCTGATGTGCAAAGATTACTGGGGTGGTTTTATCGACTGGATAGAAGAGGTAATGCTAAAAAAACACAGCTACATTTCCCCCGAAGATATGAACCTGTTTACTCTTGTCGACAATCCTTTGGAAGCGGTTAAAATAATCACCGATTACAGAGAAGCTAAAGGCCAGGTAGGAATAGACCTGCCCCCCTCAGACATGAAAAAAACACCTCCCGCCAAAAAATAGTAAACCAGTATTATTACGCCTTGTCCGCGGGTCAAGTATAATGGTTGAGGTGTATTGTGAAGTTGATATAGCTCTTTAGGAGATTGCCATGACAGCCCGCGAAAGACTGCTGACAGTGCTCAGAGGAGAAATCCCCGACCGTGTCCCCGTCTCCCCGGATATTTCAAACATGGTGCCAGCAAGGCTGACGGGCAAACCCTTCTGGGATATTTATGTACATCAGGATCCTCCTTTATGGAAGGCCTATATCGATGCGGTAAAATATTTTGGGATCGATGGCGGCATTGAGTTGTACAGTTTCGGCAACATGTTTGGCGATGAACCCGAAACCGAAACCAGAATCGTCAAACGCGACAATGAAAATTCCAGCTTTGTAACTCAGAGCTATTATCCGCAAACCGAGACATGGGACAAATATGTCGAAGTCCATACCGCCGGCAATCCTCCAGCGACCCTTGTTAAGCCCGCGATCATGGGTTTGCCCGATATCCCCAACCAATGGGAGCCGATCGAAAATGTAAAGCAATGGCCAACAGGCTTTGAGCTGTGGAAGCTCATCAAAGCAGAAATGGGCGACAGCGGAATTATTGGCATGTGCTCCGGCATGACCACCTGCCTTCTGCAGACACCTGACGATGTTTATGAATATTACGAAAACCCATCAACGTTCCACCAAAAAGCAGAGCAGATGCTCGAAACCGTAAAACGCAGACTAAAGATAATCGCCGATTCAGATGTTAAGCCGGATTTCCTTTTCTGTGGTGCGTCTGGTTCGCTGATCCTTCAATCGCCTGATATCCTTAGAGAGTTGGTACTGCCGGCACTGAAGGAGACAACTCGTTTAGCTGCGGAGATGGGTATACCAACCCACATACATTCCTGCGGGCCTGAAAAGGAACTGGTCAAAATCGCCGTCGAAGAAACTGATCTTACAATTATCGATCCACTGGAAATATCGCCTATGGGTGATTGCGACCTGGCGTATCTTAAAAAACATTATGGCGATAAGATCATACTCAAAGGTAATCTGCATACGACAGATATAATGCTTAATGGTTCAGTTCAGGATGTTATTTCAGCTTCGAAAAAAGCTATCGATGATGCCGCCAAAGGCGGAAGATTCATCCTATCAACAGGCGACCAGTGCGGCAGAGACACCCCCGATGAAAATATCCGAGCAATGATAGAAACCGCCAAAACCCATGGCCAATACTAAAAAACCCAAAAAAAAAAAAGCATTTTTGAGGTGGGGATTTGACCAAATTTTATAGATTTGGAAAGATTTGTGAGGCAAAATCGGGGTGATTTTATAGATTTGAGGGTTATTTGCGGAAATCGGTTTTAAAAAAATCACCTTTTTTTCGGTTTTTTCCCTTTTTTTTGCCTTTTTTCCGAAAAATGACGGTGATTTGACCCTTTTTGACCAAAAATTAAGGTGGGTAAATGGGGGTTTTGCTGGTTTTTGGGTTAATAGTAAGGATTTTTTGTTTTTTGCGGTGAATTTCGGGTGAATTTTTGGTTTTCGGCTGGGATTTTAAGAGTTTTAATGCAGGGATCGTGGGATTAGCGAGTGTATCTGTATTCCACCAAGGCGCAATCCCGACGAGGGCGTAGTTCTCTATTATACTTAGGGACACGTAAGAGTAATATTGTAAGTTCCCTCATCATTGTAGAGGCTATCGTGGACGACTATAGTATAAAGGCCTGACTGCTGTAGCTGATGGTCAATGGTCCCAATTCCAAGCACTTCATAACCACCACCATCCGGTGGATACAATTCAATGTATGGTATTAAGCTGCCGGATGTAGTCTCAACACTAACAAGCACCCTGTCATTTGATTCACCGTAAAACTGAAAAGCATCCATATCTGAAATGACGATGCTACCGGCGAGGGTTTCGCCTGATTCCATAGGACCGCCGTTGGGATCATTCGGACTTGTTACCGGTCCATCCGGCAGATCCAGCAAGGTGATATTGTAAGTTCCCTCATCGTTGTAGAAATTATCGTGGACAACTATGGTATAAAGGCCTGACTGCTGGAGCTGATGGTCAATGGTCTCAATTCCAAACGCTTCATAATCACCACCATCCGGTGGATATAATTTAACGTATGGCGTTAAGCTGCCG